>NZ_DALZVG010000009.1:0-133135 GCF_032012665.1 Scandinavium sp. | reverse complement strand
GAATACAAGCGTCAGGACCTGGTGTACGAGAAAGAGGATCTGCTGATTTCCGGTCCGGGCAAATACCCGGAATATAACTTCTACCGGATGGCGGGTATGGCAATCGACGGCAAAGATAAGGGCGAAGCAGAGAACGAAGCCAAGCCTATCGACGTCAAGAGCCTGTTACCGTAAGGAGAGGGGCAATGGAATTCGCATTTTACATTTGTGGTCTCGTCGCCATCCTGGCCACGCTACGGGTCATCACGCACACCAATCCGGTGCATGCGTTGCTGTACCTGATCATCTCCCTGCTGGCGATTGCCGGGGTGTTCTTCTCGCTCGGAGCGTATTTCGCCGGGGCGCTGGAGATCATTGTTTATGCCGGGGCGATCATGGTGCTGTTCGTGTTCGTAGTGATGATGCTGAACCTGGGCGGCGCCGAAATCGAACAGGAACGTCAGTGGCTGAAGCCGCAGGTCTGGATTGGGCCTGGCGTGCTGTCCGTGGTTCTGCTGGCGGTGATTGTTTACGGTATTTTGGGCGTGAGCGACCAGGGTATCGACGGCAACGCGATCAGCGCGAAGGAAGTGGGCGTTGCACTGTTCGGTCCGTACGTGCTGGCGGTGGAACTGGCTTCCATGCTGCTGCTGGCGGGCCTGGTTGTCGCCTTCCACGTTGGTCGTGAAGACCGCGTGGGTGAAGTCATCAGCAACCGTCCGAACGACAGCAAAAGAAAACCGGAGGAGCACGCATGATCCCCTTAACACATGGACTGATCCTCGCGGCGATCCTCTTCGTTCTCGGGCTGACCGGTCTGGTTATCCGCCGCAATCTGCTGTTTATGCTGATCGGGCTGGAAATCATGATTAACGCCGCCGCGCTGGCCTTCGTGGTTGCCGGTAGCTACTGGGGCCAGACCGACGGTCAGGTGATGTATATCCTCGCTATCAGCCTCGCGGCTGCGGAGGCGAGTATTGGCCTGGCGCTGCTGCTGCAGCTGCACCGTCGCCGCCAGAACCTGAACATCGATTCAGTAAGTGAGTTGCGTGGATGAACATGCTTGCCTTAACCGTCATTTTGCCATTGATTGGCTTCCTGCTGCTCGCCTTCTCTCGCGGGCGCTGGTCTGAGAATCTCTCCGCCACCATCGGTATGGGCTCTGTGGGCCTGGCCGCGCTGACCACCGTTTTCGTCGGCGTGGATTTCTTCGCCAACGGTAAACAGGCCGTCAGCGTGCCGCTGTGGAACTGGATGTCCGTCGGTGATTTCAACATCGGCTTCAATCTGGTGCTGGATGGCCTGTCGCTGACCATGCTCTCTGTGGTTACCGGCGTTGGCTTCCTGATCCACATGTTCGCTTCCTGGTACATGCGTGGGGAAGAGGGCTACTCCCGCTTCTTCGCCTACACCAACCTGTTCATTGCGAGCATGGTGGTGCTGGTGCTGGCGGATAACCTGCTGCTGATGTACCTGGGCTGGGAAGGCGTGGGCCTGTGCTCCTATCTGCTGATCGGTTTCTACTATACCGATCCGAAGAATGGCGCAGCAGCGATGAAAGCCTTCGTCGTGACCCGTGTGGGTGACGTGTTCCTCGCTTTCGCGCTGTTCATCCTCTACAACGAGCTGGGCACCCTGAACTTCCGTGAAATGGTCGAGCTGGCTCCGCAGCACTTCGAAGCCGGCAACAACATGTTGACCTGGGCAACGCTGATGCTGCTGGGTGGTGCGGTCGGTAAATCGGCTCAGCTGCCGTTGCAGACGTGGCTTGCGGACGCAATGGCCGGTCCAACTCCGGTTTCTGCGCTGATCCACGCCGCAACCATGGTGACCGCGGGCGTCTACCTGATTGCCCGTACTCACGGCCTGTTCCTGATGACCCCGGAAATTCTGCATCTGGTGGGTATTGTTGGTGCGGTTACGCTGGTGATGGCAGGCTTTGCCGCACTGGTTCAGACCGACATCAAACGTGTACTCGCTTACTCCACCATGAGCCAGATTGGCTACATGTTCCTGGCGCTCGGCGTTCAGGCATGGGATGCAGCGATTTTCCATCTGATGACCCACGCGTTCTTCAAAGCGCTGCTGTTCCTCTCGTCCGGTTCGGTCATTCTGGCCTGCCACCACGAGCAGAACATCTTCAAAATGGGTGGCCTGCGTAAGTCAATTCCGCTGGTGTATGTCTGCTTCCTGGTCGGTGGTGCTGCGCTGTCCGCGCTGCCGCTGATTACCGCAGGCTTCTTCAGTAAGGATGAGATCCTGGCAGGTGCGATGGCCAACGGTCACATCAACCTGATGATCGCCGGTCTGGTGGGCGCGTTCATGACGTCGCTCTATACCTTCCGCATGATCTTCATCGTGTTCCACGGCAAAGAGCAGATCCACGCGCACGCAGGGAAGGGGATTACCCATCACCTGCCGCTTATCGTGCTGCTCGTTCTGTCCACCTTTGTTGGCGCCATGATTGTTCCGCCACTGCAGGGTGTACTGCCGCAGACAACTGAACTGGAACACAGCCACGTCCTGACTCTGGAAATCACCTCCGGCGTTGTGGCGATTGCCGGCATCCTGATTGCCGCCTGGCTGTGGCTGGGTAAACGTACGCTGGTCACCGCGATTGCCAACAGCGCGCCGGGCCGTCTGCTCGGAACCTGGTGGTACAACGCCTGGGGCTTCGACTGGCTGTACGATAATATTTTCGTCAAACCGTACCTGGGCATTGCGTGGCTGCTGAAACGCGATCCGCTGAACAGTCTGATGAATCTCCCGGCCATTCTTTCCCGCTTCGCAGGCAAAGGTCTGCTGGTGAGCGAGAACGGTTACCTGCGCTGGTATGTGGCATCCATGAGCATTGGCGCGGTGGTTGTTCTCGCGCTGCTGATGGTTTTGCGTTGAGTTGACAGAAAAGGAATATAGATCGCCATGTTATTACCCTGGCTAATACTAATCCCGTTTATCGGCGGCTTCTTATGCTGGCAGACCGAGCGCTTCGGCGTGAAGGTGCCGCGCTGGATTGCGCTGATCACCATGGGACTGACGCTGGCCCTGTCCCTGCAGCTGTGGCTGCAGGGCGGCTACTTGCTGACGCAATCCGCTGGCATTCCGCAATGGCAGTCTGAGTTCATTCTGCCGTGGATCCCACGCTTTGGTATCACCGTTCACCTCGCCATTGACGGCCTGTCGCTGCTGATGGTTGTGCTGACCGGCCTGCTCGGCGTGCTGGCGGTACTCTGCTCCTGGCAGGAAATTCAGAAATATCAGGGCTTCTTCCACCTCAACCTGATGTGGATCCTGGGTGGCGTTATCGGCGTGTTCCTCGCCATCGACATGTTCCTGTTCTTCTTCTTCTGGGAAATGATGCTGGTGCCGATGTACTTCCTGATCGCGCTGTGGGGCCACAAGGCTTCCGACGGTAAAACGCGTATCACGGCGGCCACCAAGTTCTTCATCTACACCCAGGCGAGCGGTCTGGTGATGTTGATTGCCATCCTGGCGCTGGTGTTCGTGCACTACAGCGCGACCGGCGTGTGGACCTTCAACTACGAGCAGCTGCTGAAAACGCCGATGGCCCACAACGTGGAATATCTGCTGATGCTCGGCTTCTTCATCGCCTTCGCGGTGAAAATGCCGGTAGTACCGCTGCATGGCTGGCTGCCGGATGCGCACTCTCAGGCACCAACGGCAGGTTCCGTTGACCTCGCGGGCATCTTGCTGAAAACCGCGGCCTACGGTCTGCTGCGCTTCGCGCTGCCGCTGTTCCCGAACGCGTCTGCTGAATTTGCGCCAATCGCAATGTGGCTCGGCGTGATCGGTATCTTCTACGGCGCGTGGATGGCCTTCACCCAGTACGACATCAAGCGTCTGATCGCTTACACCTCTGTTTCGCACATGGGCTTCGTGCTGATTGCGATTTACACCGGCAGCCAGCTGGCGTACCAGGGCGCGGTGATTCAGATGATTGCGCACGGTTTGTCCGCGGCGGGTCTGTTCATTCTGTGTGGTCAGCTGTACGAACGTCTGCACACGCGTGATATGCGCATGATGGGCGGCCTGTGGAGCAAAATTAAATGGCTGCCAGCGCTGTCTATGTTCTTCGCTGTGGCAACCCTCGGTATGCCGGGCACCGGTAACTTCGTTGGTGAATTCATGATTCTGTTCGGCAGCTTCCACGTCGTGCCGGTCATTACCGTGATTTCCACCTTCGGTCTGGTGTTTGCTTCCGTCTACTCGCTGGCGATGCTGCATCGTGCTTACTTCGGTAAAGCGAAAAGCGAAATTGCGGCCAAAGAACTGCCAGGGATGTCGCTGCGCGAGCTGTTTATCATCCTGCTGCTAGTGGTGCTGCTGGTTCTGCTCGGGTTCTACCCGCAGCCGATTCTCGACACCTCACACGCTGCGATGGGCAATATTCAGCAGTGGTTTGTTAATTCTGTTACTACTACAAGGCCGTAAATCGCCATGACAATAACTCCACAACAACTGATCGCACTGCTACCGCTGCTGATCGTCGGCTTGACGGTGGTGGTTGTGATGCTCTCCATTGCGTGGCGACGCAATCATTTCCTCAATGCCACGCTAGCGGTTGTCGGCCTCAACGTCGCGCTGCTGTCGCTTTGGTTTGTCGGTCACGTTGGCGCGATGGACGTCACGCCGCTGATGCGCGTTGATGGCTACGCCATGCTTTACACCGGGCTGGTGCTGCTGGCGAGTCTCGCCACCTGTACCTTTGCCTATCCGTGGCTCGAAGGCTATTACGACAACAAAGAAGAGTTCTACCTGCTGGTGCTGATTGCCGCGCTGGGTGGCATTCTGTTGGCGAACGCCAACCATATGGCTGCGCTGTTCCTTGGTATCGAGCTTATCTCGCTGCCGCTGTTCGGCCTGATTGGTTATGCCTACCGCCAGAAACGCTCGCTGGAAGCCAGCATCAAATACACCATTCTGTCTGCCGCAGCCTCTTCATTTCTGCTGTTCGGTATGGCGCTGGTGTATGCGAACTCCGGTAGCCTGTCGTTCCTGGCACTGGGCAAAGCGCTTGCGGACAATATGCTGCATGAGCCGCTGCTGCTGGCGGGTCTGGGCCTGATGATTGTTGGCCTCGGCTTCAAGCTCTCTCTGGTTCCGTTCCACCTGTGGACGCCAGACGTGTATCAGGGCGCGCCTGCGCCGGTCTCCACCTTCCTGGCGACCGCGAGCAAAATCGCTATCTTTGGCGTCGTAATGCGTCTGTTCCTGTACGCGCCAGTGGGCGACAGCGAAGCCGTTCGTGTGGTGCTGGGCATCATTGCCTTTGTGTCCATCATCTTCGGTAATCTGATGGCTCTGAGCCAGACCAATATCAAGCGTCTGCTCGGTTACTCCTCCATCTCTCACCTGGGTTATCTGCTGGTGGCGCTGATTGCGATGCACAGCGGCCAGATGTCCATGGAAACCGTTGGCGTGTACCTGGCCGGTTACCTGTTCAGCAGCCTTGGCGCGTTCGGTGTCGTCAGCCTGATGTCCAGCCCTTACCGTGGCCCGGATGCAGACTCTCTGTACTCTTACCGTGGTCTGTTCTGGCACCGTCCGATTCTGTCGGCGGTCATGACCGTGATGATGCTCTCCCTGGCGGGTATCCCGATGACGCTTGGCTTTATCGGTAAATTCTACGTGCTGGCCGTGGGCGTCCAGGCACACCTGTGGTGGCTGACTGCCGCGGTAGTTATCGGTTCCGCGATTGGTCTTTACTACTACCTGCGCGTAGCGGTGAGCCTGTATCTGGAAGCGCCGCAGCAGCTGAACCGTGATGCGCCGTCGAACTGGCAGTACAGCGCCGGTGGTATCGTGGTGCTGATTTCCGCGCTGCTGGTGCTGATCCTCGGTATCTATCCGCAGCCGCTGATTAGCATTGTTCAGCTCGCGATGCCGATGATGTAATCACGTGAAAGCCTGATAAAAGCCGCCGACTTGTTCGGCGGTTTTTTTTCGCCTGAACGAGAGACAATCGTGGAGGTATGCGCAGGAGGGAGTTCGGTGAAAAGGCAGTGACAGGAAAAGTCGCCAAATCCTCAAATTTCAAGCCAGGATTTGTAGCGTAAAGGCCATTCCATCGTTGGCGTCCCGGGTTTACCCATCCCAAAACCATGACCGCCCGACGAGTAACGGCACATATCCACAGGTACGTGCTCGTGCTGGCAAACCGCCGCCATAATTAATGTGTTATGTGGGTCTGAAATGGGGTCATCCTCCGCCTGTACTAAGAACATTGGCGGAGTATGCGGCGTAACAAAATTCTGTATCGACCATCGGGCATTTTCTTCATCCGTGGCATGGGATCCCACCAGAATGTTATGCGTTGAAGTATGAGTGTAAGGTTTTTCGAGGGTGATAATGGGATAAATCAGCGCTGCACGATCGGCATACGCAGGGGTTCTGTCCAGCGCATCTTGTTCAGGATAGGATTGAAAACCTGTTCGTGCTGCGGCCATACCTAACAGATGCCCACCCGCAGAAAAGCCCAGTAAGCTCACATGTTTTTCACCGCTACGTACAATGCGCAGAGCGCGTTGTGCGTCTTGCAGAGCCACCATGTTGCCATCGTGCCAGCCTTCCCGCGGCAACCTATAGGTCAACACATAGGCGGTGTAGCCAAGCCTGGTCAACCAAATTGCTGCGGGCCACGCTTCTTTCCCCATCTCCATACGTTTGTAGCCACCTCCGGCAGCCACCAGCACAGCCTGACCGTTTGGATGCCCGGGTTTAAATACCTGTAACGAAGGACGGGCAACATTACTCAGAGCGTCCCTGGCATTTAATAACTCGCCACCAGAAGGACCCCGGCCTCCAGGCGGTGTGCCTTTCCATAACGCAATTTTTTCGTACTGCGCCGAAGGCGGTTCAGCAATAAGATTATCTTGCTGTACTTTCTTTTGGTGAGCCAGTACGGAGCCCGCGCGTATCGTGACAATGGCAGCAGCCGCCCTTGCAATAAACTGACGACGATCCATGATATTTCCTCACCATTTAATTACGCTTATTACAGCATCAAAACGTGGATAAATATTGAGGATTTTATTTTGCCGCCGCAGCTTATTGTGCGTTGGGTTTTGCAATCAGTTGCGCTACTCAGTGCTGCCTGTCACAGAGAAAAGATCACCAGCCGCAGACGTTAACTTCTTCGTCGGTGTCGTAACCACGAACGATATTGATTAAATCCTTCACGGTGTCCGCCGCGATTGTCGCATCATGCAGTTCAGCCAGCGTAGCCAGGTTCTTATCGACGGAGACGCCATTATTATTGTTGGTGACCGTCACAATGAAGCCTTTGGGGGCATCTTCTTTGCTTGCCAGATTTTCAACCAGCTCGTTAAGCGCCTGCACGGCAATATCAGGGATATAGAGCGACATCGGTTTCAAATAAACTTTGGCCTGTTTCTCTTTACTGGCGTAGTTAACGACTTCAAGCGTGTAGCCTTTGTTTTCGATATCCATTACAGACTCCTTAATCTTCAGTAAGGATTTTCGGGTCAACATAAAAGTCGACGTTAAAAACAGTGTCTTCGGTCAGCGCCTCAATACGGTGCCATTTTTCTGGCGGGAAAACACCAAACTGACCCGCTTCGATAGTCAATGTTTCTACGGGATCCGGGCTGGTCTCATCCGCATAGCCCAAATAACGGATGCACCCCTGCATGACGCTCAGGCGAGGGTAGACACCCTGACGGGTGCCTTTGTCCAGATGTCGCTGCCAGATAGAGGCCGGTGCCGTTTCTTTTGTCCAGAGTGGGGTTGCTCTGACATGAACATAATGAGTAGGAATAATGATTCTTTCCAAAATTTATCCTCGGATTGTCAGGGTGATACCAGAAAGTTATATCCGTAACTATGCTACGCCTATTCCATTGTGTTGAAAGCGCTTTACAGGGAGAGTTAGGGGTAGCCGGGCGGTAACCCTAATGGGGTGGTCATCTCGTCAGCGGCTCATTATTTAATAATAAACAGGAAATGCGCGGGTTCCAGTTACCGTAAAAGAGATGCTACTTCTTTTCAGAATGGCCCCGCTATAAAAAGAGAAAGGGTCAGACGAGCGTGTACTCTCGTCATGGCCCCGTCGGCACTTAGTGCAGCTTCAGCTGTTGTCGAATCACGCAGTTGCTGCCGTCACCCGGCATCATCAGATGGGTTCTGAAGCGGTAAGCCCTTCATAAACTCGGGTGCTGTAATACTGTCTGCCCAGACCATCGGCTGGGCTTCAATCACAATGCCGTCTTTGGTGAAAAGGCCGGATACAGCGTTAAATTATATTAGTGCAACGTTCCGGAAAGCCGTTGGCTGGGTGATGGATGCCGGAGACAGGCACCCAACATCAACATTACACGGAATGCAGACGGCTAATCAGCGGCCCGTCTTCATGGCGCTCTGCGCGCTCCAGTACTTCTTTAATCACTGTCGAAAGTTGGTTAATTTCAAACTTTGCCACGTAACCATCGGCTTTGACTTTGCGGATATGGTCTTCGTTGGCATTCCCGGAGAGGGAGGAGTGGATCACCACCGGAATGGCCTTCAGGCGTGGGTCGGATTTGATCTTACGGGTCAGGGTAAAGCCGTCCATCTCCGGCATTTCGAGATCCGTCAGCACCAGCGCGATTTTATCGGTGACCGGGACGCCTTCCGTCTGTGCTTCTTTTGCCAGTTTTTCGATAGTGTCCCAGGCCTGTTGGCCGGTGACGTGCATCTTCGCCGGGATTTCCATGGCGTGCAGGCCTTTCTCCAGCATTGCACGCGCCACTTTTGAATCCTCAGCCACAATCGCCATTGCGCCAGGCTTAATGCTTTGCTTCGGCGCAGTCAGGCGAGTGGCATGCAGATCGTGATCGGCTGGCACGATGTCATACAGAATCTGCTCTACGTCGATCACCATCGCCAGGTTGTTGCTGTCCTTGTCGTTATCGAGGCAGGCGATACTGGTGATGTACTGGCCGTTTACGGCTTTTTCAGCCGTGTGTACCTGAGTCCAGTCGAGACGAATAATGTTTTCCACCGATTCGACAGCAAACGCCTGCACGCTGCGGGCATACTCGGTTATCAGCAAAATATTCAACCCGCTTTCTGCTTTACAGCCAAGTACGGAAGGCAGATCGATAACCGGGATAATCTGGTCACGAATGTTGACCATACCCATTACCGGGGCCTTAATGCCCGCGGGTTTTGTGAATGCAGGCATTGGAACGATTTCACGCAGTTTAAATACGTTAATGCCGAAGAGTTCTGCGTTGTCGCCTTCCGCCGACGCACCCAGGCGAAACAGCAGTAGCTCAAAGCGGTTAGACAGGGCCAGATTAGCCCTGTCGTCGATATCTTTCTGGAAATTGTCCATTTTGCCCTCAAAGTGAAGAGAATGCTGAGCCTTTACTTTGTTATCGGCATTTGCGGGCAAAAGTTAAGTCAGAGGGAACACGCTAAAGTCTTCTGCCAGTTCGCAGGCTGTAAATACGGCACGGCACTCAGCCAGCAGAAGCTGACAGCCTTGCCAGTCGTAGCGGGAGCTCACATGCGTGATGATGAGCTTGCCGACGTTAGCTTCGCGCGCCAGTTCCGCTGCCTGCACGGATGATGAATGCCCACGACTGTTGGCTTTTTCCGCCATCGCATGTTCGAGAGTAGTTTCATGCACCATTACGTCTACGTTTTTGGCGAGTTCCAGCGCCGCAGGGCAGGGAGCCGTATCGCCGAAAATGGCAAGTTTAATGCCCGGCGTGCTCGATCCGAGATAATCCTTTCCGTTGACGATGCGCCCGTCCGGCATCGTGACCGTCGCACCTTTTTTAAGCTGCTGGAAAAGCGGACCGGCTTTAATGCCGTCAGCCAGCAATCGTGCAGCATCAAGGGGACCTGGCTTATCATGCTGTTCGATGCGGTAACCGAAGCATTCGACCGGGTGACTGAGCGGATAAGCGGTCACGCGGAAAAAGCCGTCGTCAAAAACTTCACCCTCGCTGATTTCTTCAATCGTGAGCGGGTAGTCCGTCCAGGAACCGCTCAGACGCAGGGCGGTTTCAACAAATTCTTTGATGCCTTTTGGCCCGTAAATTGTGAGCGGTGAAGGATTACCCTGCATCGAACGGCTGCAGAGCAGCCCTGGCAGACCGAAAAGGTGATCGCCATGCAGGTGAGTGATAAAGATTTTATCGAGCTTGCCGGGGTGGTGGCTGGTTCGCAGAAACTGATGCTGGGTCCCTTCTCCGCAGTCGAACAGCCACATCTGCGACAGCGTCGGTTGTTGCAAATTAAGCACTATCGACGTCATATTACGGTGACGGGTCGGAACGCCTGCCGATGTCCCGAGAAAAATCAATTCCATAACGCATTTTCCTTCTTGGCCAGAACACAGAGTATAACGGAGCGCACAATGATCCAGTGGCACGATCTTCACCACAGCCAGTTAACCGTCCAACAACTGTACGCCTTGTTGCAGCTACGCTGTGAGGTCTTTGTCGTCGAGCAGGCCTGTCCGTACCAGGATGTAGACGGCGACGATCTTGTCGGCGAGAACCGGCACATCCTCGGCTGGCGCGACGGTAAGCTGGTGGCATATGCGAGGATTCTGAAAAGTGGCGATGAATTTGAGCCCGTAGTGATAGGCCGGGTGATTGTCAGCCAGGCCGTTCGCGGGGAAAAACTCGGCGTGAAGCTGATGGAGCAAACCCTCGCCAGCTGCGAGCAACACTGGCCGCAGAAGGCGCTGTATCTGGGGGCACAGGCGCATCTTCAGGCATTTTATGCCCACTTCGGTTTTACTCCCGTTACCGACGTCTATGACGAAGACGGCATTCCGCACATCGGTATGGCGCGGGAAGCAAGATCCTGAAGCATTGTCTATAGTTAGCGGACAGGTTTAACCATGGAGAAAACTGATGGCATATCGTTCTTATGAATCACACATTGATGATGACCTGGCCCTGCTGAGTGACACTCTGGAAGAGGTCTTAAGCTTTTCCGGCGATCCCGCTGACCAGAAGTATATCGAGCTTAAGCTGCGTGCCGAAAGAGCACTGCAGGACGTTCAGTCCCGCGTAAGTCAGGCTTCTGACACCTATTACTACCGGGCGAAACAGGCCGTGACCCGTGCCGATGACTACGTACACGAAAAACCCTGGCAAGGTATTGGCGTGGGTGCCGCCGTTGGGCTGGTGTTAGGGCTGCTGCTGGCACGGCGTTAGGCTGCAAACTGCAAAAATCCGCTCCCTCGTCATGGGTACTGCTTTTTTAGGGCAGTACCCTTTATAATGCATGGTTTATATCAAAGGGAGATTCGCGTGCATTCCATTACCGCTGCGCTGGAAGGCCTGCTGGCTTTTCTGACTGACGACTTACCTGATGCGCCCGGCTCGCGAATTTTTGACACTCCCTTCCCTCTGAATGACGCCTTTGACCCGCTGAGCTGGTTAAGCAGTCAGTCTGCTTTCCCCCAATTTTACTGGCAACACCGCAACGGTCAGGAAGAAGCGGCGGCGCTGGGCGCCGTCTGTCACTTTTCTTCTCTTTCTGATGCCGCTGACTGTTTGCAGGAAGCCCAGGCCGATCTGCGAATCTGGGGGCTGAATGCCTTTGAACCTCGCGACGGGCAGCTGTTTCTTCCCCGGGTAGAGTGGCGTCGTCATGCGGGCAAAGCCTCGTTGCGGCTGACGCTCAGTAGTGACGTTTCCTTACGTGACGATGCCGCCGCGGCGCGGGAATTTTTGACCACTCTTCAGCCTTCACGTCCGCTGCCGTTGCTCAGCGGCGAGCTCAAAAATGAACGCCACTATCCCGATCGCGCAGGCTGGGTGCGTTTGATTCAAACGGCCACCGAGACAATCGCCAACGGCGTGCTGGACAAAGTTGTTCTCGCTCGCGCCACCGATTTACGTTTCGCTGCGCCCCTGCATGCGGGGGCGATGATGGCGGCCAGCCGCCGCGTGAACCTCAACTGCTACCATTTCCTGATGGCCTTTGACGCGCAAAACGCCTTTCTTGGCTCCACGCCGGAGAGACTCTGGCAGCGGCAGGGCACCCAGCTTCTCACGGAGGCGCTGGCGGGCACCGTAGCCAGCCATCCAGACGACAAGCAGGCAGATCATCTGGCAGATTGGCTCATGCAGGATGACAAAAATCAGCGGGAAAACCTGCTGGTCGTTGAGGACATCTGCCAGCGTCTCCAGCAGGACGTCAGCGCGCTGGAGGTGCTGCCGCCGCAGGTGGTTCGCCTGCGTAAGGTCCAGCATCTGCGCCGTCGCATTCAGGCCGAACTCCAGGCGCCGGACGACGCGCGCTGCCTGGTCCAGCTACAGCCTACTGCCGCCGTGGCTGGGTTGCCGCGTGAGCAGGCGCGGCAGTTTCTCGAACAGCATGAGCCCTTTACGCGTGAGTGGTATGCGGGCTCTGCCGGGTATCTTAGCCTGCACCAGAGCGAATTTTGCGTTGCGCTGCGCTCTGCAAAAGTGAGTGGCGACGTCGTTCGGCTGTACGCCGGGGCGGGAATTGTTCGCGGATCGGACCCTGAGCAGGAGTGGCAGGAGATCACGCAAAAAGCGGCGGGGTTACGATCGCTGCTGCTGCCTGAATAACAGATAACCGACGCATATCAATAACCTGTCGTCATCGCTCATCTATAATTATTTGCAAAATTGATACCGGACAATCTCATGTCAGTAAGCGCATTTAACCGACGCTGGGCGGCGGTGATCCTCGAAGCTTTAACCCGCCACGGCGTGCAGCACGTCTGTATTGCGCCGGGTTCGCGTTCCACGCCGTTGACGCTGGCGGCGGCAGAAAATCGCGCACTGATTGCTCACACCCATTTTGACGAGCGTGGCCTGGGTCACCTGGCGCTGGGGCTGGCAAAAAGCAGCCGACAGCCCGTGGCGGTGATCGTCACCTCCGGTACGGCGGTTGCGAATCTCTATCCTGCGCTGATTGAAGCGGGTCTGACCGGTGAAAAACTGATCCTGCTGACGGCGGACAGGCCGCCGGAGCTTATCGACTGCGGCGCCAATCAGGCGATTCGCCAGCCGGGCATGTTCAGCTCTCATCCTTCTCAAACCCTTTCTTTGCCGCGCCCGAGCCAGGATATTCCCGCCCGCTGGCTGGTGTCGTCGATTGATAATGCGCTGGGGCAGCTGCACGGCGGTGGTGTACACATCAACTGTCCTTTCGCGGAGCCGCTATATGGCGAAATGGACGAAACCGGGCTTGAGTGGCAGCGGGCGCTTGGCAACTGGTGGCAGAGCGACAAACCCTGGCTGCGCGAAGGCCTGCTGCTGGAAAGCGAAAAGCAGCGCGACTGGTTCTTCTGGCGGCAAAAGCGCGGCGTTGTCGTGGCCGGGCGCATGAGCGCGGCGGAAGGTAAAAAGGTGGCCGAGTGGGCGAAAACCCTCGGCTGGCCGCTGATTGGCGACGTGCTGTCGCAAACCGGGCAGCCGCTGCCGTGTGCGGATTTATGGCTGGGCAATGCCAAAGCGGTCAGCGAACTGGCTCAGGCGCAGATTGTCATCCAGTTCGGCAGCAGCCTGACGGGCAAGCGCCTCCTGCAATGGCAGGCTACCTGCGAGCCGGATGAATACTGGCTGGTGGATAATCTCCCTGGCAGGCTGGATCCGGCTCATCATCGCGGGCGCAGGCTGGTCTGCGAAATAGATAAATGGCTCGACCAGCACCCGGCGGAGCACCGTCAGGGCTGGAGTGTGGCTATCCCGCGGCTTTCAGAGCAGGCGTGGAAAATGACGGTGGCGCAGCGCGAAACCTTCGGTGAAGCGCAGCTTGCGCACCGCATCAGTGACTATCTGCCGGAGCAAGGCCAGCTGTTCGTTGGCAACAGCCTGGTGGTGCGCCTGATTGACGCGCTGGGACAGCTTCCGGCGGGTTATCCGGTGTACAGCAACCGTGGTGCCAGCGGCATCGACGGGCTGATTTCCACCGCCGCTGGCGTACAGCGCGGCAGCGCCAAATCCACACTCGCGATAGTGGGCGACCTCTCCGCGCTTTACGATCTCAACGGTCTGGCGCTGCTGCGGCAGGTTTCCGCGCCGCTGGTGCTGATTGTGGTGAACAACAACGGTGGACAGATTTTCTCCCTGTTGCCGACGCCCGCCGAAGAGCGCGAGCGCTTCTACCTGATGCCGCAAAACGTCAACTTCGGGCACGCGGCGAAGCTGTTTGGCCTGCGCTATCACCGCCCCGAAAGCTGGGCTGAGCTGGAAGATGCCCTGAGCGGCGCGTGGCGACAGCCGGTGACGACGGTTATCGAACTGGTCGTCAATGACACAGACGGCGCGCAAACCCTGCAACATCTGCTCGCGCAGGTCAGCCAGCTATGACGCTAAACGCCGTTGCCCGTGAAGGTGAGAAAGAGCGGCCCTGGCTGGTTTTTCTGCACGGCTTTTCCGGCGATAACCGGGAGTGGCAAGCGGTCGGTGAATCGCTGAGTCAATTTCCCCGGTTGTATCTCGATTTGCCTGGCCATCACGGCAGCGCTGATGTTCCGGTGACGGGGTTTGACGATGTATCTTGGGAAATGCAGGAAACATTGGCAAGCTACAACGTTGCGGCGTGCTGGCTGATTGGCTATTCGTTGGGTGGCCGCGTGGCGATGTATGCTGCTTCTCAGGGAGCGTTGCCTGGCCTGAAAGGCATTATTGTTGAGGGCAGTCATCCCGGCCTTCAGGATGAGGAAGCCCGCAAAATGCGCCTGGCTTCCGATGTACAATGGGATAAACGTTTTCGCACCGAACCGCTCACCCGAGTTTTTGATGCCTGGTACCGCCAGCCGGTGTTTGCTTCGCTGAATGAAAGCCAGCGTCAGGCTCTGGTGGGGCTACGTGCCAGCAACAACGGTTCACGGCTGGCTGACATGCTGATGGCAACGTCGCTTGCGGTACAGCCAGATTTACGCGCGGCGCTAAGCCAGCGTGACTATGCTTTCTGGTACTTATGCGGCGAGCGCGATGCAAAATTCCGCGCCATTGCGCAGGAGCTGGCCGCGCCGTATCACCTTATTCCTCACGCCGGACATAACGCCCACCGGGAAAATCCCGCAGCGGTCGCACACTGTCTGGCACAGATTCTGAACGACTGACGACAGGACAAACTGATGATTTACCCTGATGAAAAAATGCTCTACGCCCCGGTGGAATGGCAGGACTGCTCCGAAGGTTTTACCGACATCCGCTATCAGAAATCCGCTGACGGTATCGCTAAAATCACCATCAATCGTCCACAGGTGCGTAACGCGTTCCGTCCGCTGACCGTCAAAGAGATGATTCAGGCGCTGGCCGACGCTCGCTACGACGATAACGTTGGTGTGATCGTGCTTACCGGTGAAGGCGACAAAGCCTTCTGCGCGGGCGGCGATCAGAAAGTGCGCGGCGACTACGGCGGATATCAGGACGATGCCGGCACGCATCACCTGAACGTGCTGGACTTCCAGCGTCAGATTCGCACCTGCCCGAAACCGGTCGTGGCGATGGTGGCGGGTTACGCCATCGGCGGCGGCCACGTGCTGCACATGATGTGCGATCTGACCATCGCAGCTGAAAACGCGATCTTCGGCCAGACCGGCCCGAAAGTCGGCTCGTTTGACGGCGGCTGGGGTGCATCCTACATGGCCCGCATCGTGGGGCAGAAAAAAGCGCGTGAAATCTGGTTCCTGTGCCGTCAGTACGACGCAAAAGCCGCGCTGGATATGGGCCTGGTCAACACCGTTGTTCCGCTGGCCGATCTGGAAAAAGAGACCGTTCGCTGGTGCCGTGAAATGCTGCAAAACAGCCCAATGGCTCTGCGTTGCCTGAAAGCAGCACTTAATGCCGACTGCGATGGTCAGGCAGGTCTTCAGGAGCTGGCCGGTAACGCTACTATGCTGTTCTACATGACCGAAGAAGGTCAGGAAGGCCGCAACGCCTTCAACCAGAAGCGTCAGCCTGATTTCAGCAAATTCAAACGGAATCCATAATGCGCAACGCCCAGGTATACCGCTGGCAGATCCCCATGGATGCGGGAGTGGTTCTGCGCGAGCGGCGACTGAAAACCCGCGATGGGCTCTTCGTGCGGCTGCGCCTGGGCGAAGCCGAAGGCTGGGGAGAGATCTCACCCTTGCCGGGATTCAGCCTGGAAACGTTAGAAGAGGCGCAGGTCGCCGTGATGGCCTGGGTCCAGGCCTGGCAGCAGGGGAATGATCCTGAACTTCCGCCGTTGCCTTCCGTAGCCTTTGGCCTGAGCTGTGCGCTGGCAGAGCTGCACAACGAGCTACCGCTGGCCGCCGATTACCGCGCGGCACCGCTCTGTACCGGCGATCCGGATGAGCTGTTTGCCGTGCTTGAGGTGATGCCCGGCGAAAAGGTTGCGAAAGTGAAAGTGGGGCTCTGGGAAGCGGTTCGCGACGGCATGGTCGTCAACCTGCTGCTGGAAGCGATTCCTGACTTACAGCTGCGCCTGGATGCCAATCGGGCCTGGACGCCGCTCAAGGCTCAGCAGTTTGCGAAGTACGTTAATCCGGAATACCGCCCGCGTATCGCGTTTATTGAAGAACCGTGCCGCAGCCGTGACGATTCCCGTGCGTTCGCGCAGGAAACCGGCATTGCGATTGCCTGGGATGAAAGCCTGCGCGAAGCCGGTTTTACCTTCACGGCGGAACCCGGCGTAAAAGCGGTGGTCATCAAACCGACGCTTACCGGTAGCCTGCAGCGCGTGTGCGAACAAGTGGCTGCGGCGCATGCGCAGGGGTTAACCGCGGTGATCAGCTCATCAATCGAGTCAAGCCTCGCTCTCACTCAGCTGGCGCGTATTGCGGCCTGGCTGACGCCGGATACCATGCCTGGCCTCGACACGCTGAACCTGATGCAGGCTCAACTGATTCGTCGCTGGCCGGATAGCAATTTGCCCTGCATGACCTACGAGAGCCTGGATCCGCTGTTATGACCTTCCCTGATTTTCCGTGGCGTCACTGGCGCGCTGCGCGTCCGGATGCCCGGGCGGTGAGGCTGGGCGATGAAGTGCTGACCTGGCGACAGCTGTGCGAAAGTATCGATCGCCTGGCTGCCGGTTTTCTTTCGCAAAACCTCCAGACGGGCGAGGGCGTGCTGCTGCGGGCCTGGAACGCTCCGCAAACTCTGTTGGCGTGGCTGGCATTGCTACAGTGTGGCGCACGCGTTTTACCGGTTAACCCGCAGCTGCCTCGTGAGCTGGTGGCCGCGCTGCTGCCTCAGTTTTCACTTCATCACGCGGTACTGCTCACAGAAGAAGCCCCGTTTACCGATTTGCCGATGCTTGTCCTTCAGTTGGCTGAGGCCGCACCGGAATCGCTCTGGCAGCCCGAACGTCTGGCCACGATGACGCTCACTTCCGGCTCCAGCGGCTTACCGAAAGCGGCGGTGCATACGCTGCAGGCCCACCTTGCCAGCGCCAAAGGTGTACTGGCGCTGATGCCTTTTAGCGAATCTGACGACTGGCTGCTGTCGCTGCCGCTGTTTCATGTTTCCGGGCAGGGCATTATCTGGCGCTGGCTGCTGAAAGGCGCATGCCTGACGGTGCGCGAACGCATGCCGCTGGCGCAGATGCTGGCAGGCTGTACGCATGCTTCGCTGGTGCCGACTCAGCTCTGGCGTCTGCTGCACGACGGTGAAACCTCTACGCTTCACACGGTGCTGCTGGGCGGCGCGGCAATTCCTGTCGAGCTTGCCGAACGGTCGCGCTCCCGTGGCATTCAGACGTTCTGCGGCTACGGCCTGACGGAATTCGCTTCCACGGTCTGCGCCAAGGAAACGGATAGCGAAGCTGACGTGGGGCGTGCGCTGCCGGGCAAACAAGTGAAAATCGTTGACGGTGAAATCTGGCTGCGCGGTGACAGCATGGCGGCGGGCTACTGGCGCAACGGCGAGCTGATCCCGCTGACTAATGCCGAAGGCTGGTTTGCCACGCGCGACCGCGGTGAGTGGCATGGCGATCGTCTCAGCGTCCTTGGTCGAATGGATAATCTTTTTTTCTGCGGCGGTGAGGGGATTCAACCCGAAGAGGTTGAGCGGACCATTGTCCGTCATCCGCAAATTGAACAGGTCTTTATTGTGCCGCTGGATGACAACGAATACGGTCAGCGCCCGGTTGCGGTGGTGGAAGGTCGTGAAGGGTTTGACGTTGCCGGGATGCCTGAATGGGCGAAGGATAAGCTGGCCCGGTTCCAGCAGCCTGTTTACTGGCTTCAGCTGCCCGCAAGCCTGAAAACCGGCGGCATTAAAATTTCCCGCCGCGCGCTTCAGGAGTGGGTGAATGCCACGCTGAAAGGCTAAAATTTCTGATTCTCATCCGGGTGATAAACACTTTCTCTGTGAAGGGGCATTTAGCTGTTTTGTCTCACTTCTCCTTCATTACTGCTGAAATTCCCCTCAATACGCCTCGTATCACGTAGTGACTGGTTACAATCCTGTCGCCAATCGCCTTTTTAGTGTCTTGATTCCTGGGCATTCGGCAGTACAATTCTGCCGTTTTTGGGCATTTTTATTAATTTGTGTTTGCTGGAACGTTAAAAAATGAAAAAAGGTATCTTATTAGGTCTGTCCGGGCTGCTGTTTGTTTCTGCGGCGGCGAACGCGATCAGCGTGAGCGGTCAGGCGGGCGAGCATTACACCAACCTGGGTGTAGGTTTTGGAACGGAATCAACGGGTCTGGCGATGAGCGGTAACTGGACCCACAGCGACAACGACGGCGATGCCGCGAACCTCGGTCTGGGTCTGAATATTCCGCTGGGCCCGTTCATCGCGACCGTCGGTGGTAAAGGCGTCTACACCAATCCGAAGCAGGGTGATGAAGGCTATGCGGCTGCGGTAGGCGGTGGTCTGCAGTGGCCTATCGGCGACAGCTTCCGTCTGTTCGGTGAGTATTACTACTCCCCGGATTCCCTCTCCAGCGGTATCGAGAGCTATCAGGAAGCCAACGCAGGCGGTCGCTGGACCATCATGCGTCCGATCAGCATTGAAGCGGGCTACCGTTATCTGAATCTGGCAGGTAAAGATGACAACCGTGACAACGTCATTGCAGACGGCCCGTACGTAGGCGTAAGCGCGGCATTCTGATCTCCCGGCGCGGTATTCTGCCGCGCCTGTTTTCCTTTTCTTCCCGGCCTCCGCTATAGTAAATCGTCCTCTTCTTCAGGAGATAATGATGATAAAGGTGGAGATGCTGTCCACGGGTGACGAAGTGCTGCATGGTCAAATCATTGACACCAATGCCGCGTGGCTTGCCGATTACTTATTTGCGCAGGGAATGCCGTTAACGCGGCGCAATACCGTTGGTGACGATCTCGATGCGCTGGTATCCATCCTGCGCGAACGCAGCCAGCATGCAGATATTCTGATCGTTAACGGCGGTCTTGGCCCTACCAGCGACGATCTGAGCGCGCTGGCCGCCGCCACTGCTAAAGGTGAAGGGCTGGTGCTGCACGAAGCCTGGCTCAAGCAGATGGAGCGCTTCTTCAGCGGGCGTGGCCGGGTGATGGCCCCGAGCAACCGCAAACAGGCGGAAATTCCCGCCAGCGCCGAGTTTATTGATAACCCGGTCGGTACCGCCTGCGGCTTTGCCGTTCAGCTGAACCGCTGCCTGATGTTCTTCACGCCGGGCGTGCCTTCGGAATTTAAAGTGATGGTGGCTGAACAGATTGTGCCGCGCCTGCGTGAGCGCTTTACGTTGCCGGAGCCTCCGCTTTGCCTGCGGCTCACCACCTTTGGACGCTCCGAAAGCGATCTGGCCCAGAGCCTTGATCATCTGAACCTGCCGCCTGGCGTGACGATGGGCTATCGCTCATCCATGCCAATCATTGAGCTGAAGCTAACCGGGCCTGCCGCTGAGCGCGACGCGATGCTCGCCCTGTGGCCCGAGGTGCAGAAAGTCGCGGGAGAGAGCCTGATCTTTGAAGGTACCGAAGGCCTGGCGGCGCAGCTGGCCCGCACGCTGCATGAGCGGAATCTGAGCATCACCCTCAGCGAGCAGTTCACCTGCGGGCTGATTGCCCTTCAGCTTGGGCGGGAGAGTGCGCCTCTTCTGGCAAGTGAAGTGGTACCGTGCCAGGAGGAAACGCTGGCGCAGACGGCGCACTGGACGGCGGAACGCCGGGTGAACCATTTTGCCGGACTGGCGCTGGCCGTCAGCGGACTGGAGCAGGATCATCTCAACTTCGCACTCTCAACCGCCGAAGGCACTTACGCGCTGCGGGTGAAATTTAGCAACTCGCATCACAGCCTCGCGGTGCGTCAGGAGGTATGTGCGATGATGGCGCTGAATATTCTGCGTCGCTGGCTGAACGGCAAATCGGTGGCCAGCGAGCACGGCTGGATCAACGTTGTCGACGACCTCTTCCTGCCAGCGTAATCAGTGTGGGCTTGCCAGCGCCTGAGCCAGAAGGGTAATGGGATGTTCACAACGCAGGCTGGTGGACATCTCAATCTGCCATTTGCAGGTTTCACAGTCGGTAATCACCAGATCGGCGCCGCTCTCCTCAATTCGGGCAAACAGCGGGGCGCCGATGGCCTGCGAGGTGACGTAGTTTTCGGTTTTAAAACCGTAGGTTCCGGCAATGCCGCAGCACTGTGAATCCAGCACGATAACCTCCAGCTCCGGGATCTGACGCAGCAGCTCAAGGGTGTAAATCGACCAGCCCATTTTTTCCATATGGCAGGGCGTGTGATACACCACCTTCAGCGGCAACCGGCGTAACGGCAGCGTTTTCCCCGCATCCAGCTGTTTCCACAGCCAACGGGTAGCAAGCTCAATGCTGTCGCGAACGTCATGGTTATCAATATCCAGCAGATGTGGATATTCGTCGCGCAGGGTGAACGTGCAGGTTGACGACGTGGCAATCGCCGGCAGCTGTTTTTCCACCACCGCCTTGCGCAGTGAAGCGGTATTGATTTGCGCCTGTTTACGCGCCTTATCGACAAAGCCGTTGGCAATCAGCGGCACGCCGCAGCACTTCTCTTTGTCCAGCAGCTGTACCCCAACACCGAGGGCATTTATCACGCTGATTAAATCTTTGCCAAGCTGCGGGTTGTTGTAATTCACGTAACAGCCGTGGAAAAAGGCGACCTGTTCCGCATATTGCGCCTGCTGTTTTTCAATCCGGCGATACCAGCGTCGGAAGGTTCCCGTACCGTATTTGGGCAACTGGCGGCGATGGTCAATTTTCAGGGCGACGTCCAGCAGTCGACGAACCGGCTTCAGGCCCGTGGTGGCGTTGACGATCGGCGCAAACGGCGTGGAAAGCGTGCCCATTAAATCCGTGTGGCTGAGAATGGCATCGCGAAGCGTGGGCTTCTGCTGGCTGAACCGGGCCCGGGCACGCTGGATAATATCGCCAATGCGAACGTCTGACGGGCAGGCGACCTCACAGCGCTTACAGTTGATGCAATACTTCAGCGCTTCGTCATACAGTGCACCCTCTTTCAGGCGCAGGCGTTCACCGTCCGGGCCTGCCTGTTTCGGGCCCGGATAGTGAGGATTAACGCGGCTTACCGGACAGGCCGTGGTGCAAACGGTACATTTGATACAGTGGTCAAAACGGGTATCGCTCATGGCTGCTCTCCGCTGAGTTCAGTAATCTGGCGGGCAACGTACAATGCCGTGACTGCGCTGACGCCGCCGGCGCAGCCCTGTGACAGGCCGTCAAAGCCACCGAGCACACCGCCGATGGCGAAAAAGTTGTTGAAAGGCTGGCCGTTGAGTGAAGCGCGCAGCGCGTTATCCGTTTTAACGCCAAAGCGCTGCCAGGGTTGTGGCTCAAAGAAATCACGGCTGGTCCAGTTTTCCCGCCCGGACGTTTGCAGCACGTCGAGGCCGAGGACGGGTTCGCTTACGTCCTGCCGACTGGCGACCAGGCCGCCGCTGAAGAAGCTGCCGCTGGCGAGTACGGCAAAGCGGGTGCGCAGCGGGATCTCGCCGTGGTTACGGGTCGAAATCGCGTTGACGCTTTGCCCGCTGTGGCTCACATCCGTCACCGCATCACCCGCCAGCCAGACACCGCCGTTCTTAATAAACTGACGCTGTAACGCAGCGTTTAATCTGATGCCCGGCACCGACGGGGGCAGCGTCGGCAATAAAGAAAGCGGGCAGGGAAGGGATTCATTCAGCGCGCGCCACAGGCTGTTATCCTGCAGGCCAAAGCAGGCGGGCATGAGGATCCTGTCATACTGCTTTGCTATTGGCAGCAGCGCGGCCAGCAGGCTCTGCGCCTGATTGCCGCCATCCAGCACCCTGGCCAGATTTACCGAGCGGAACTCAGAGGCGTTATCGCGCAGGATGTCCAGCTGTGGGAGTTCGATTTCCAGCGCCTCAGCGTTTGCGCCGCTTTTCCGCAGTGAGGCTGCCGCCAGATGCGACTGAAAATCGAGAAAGCCGCTGATACCCACCACCGCAATGCGCTCCCCCTTTTCCGGGGCAAGGGCAATGTCCTCAGACGTCAGCCATGCCTGGCGCAGGGTGCCAATGGGGGTAATGCGCTGATGTGGCTGCTCAACGCTGCCCTGCATAGCAATGCCGCATTCGCTCAGCAGCGCTTCGGTTTGATGTGCACAGGCCAACACCGCTGTTTTGCCGATCAGGCTATAGGGATGCGTGGGTTCGGTGGCCGCGAGCCTCTCCAGCGCAGCATCAAGGGAAATTTCCGATGAACGGGTCAGCAAATCAAGGGAGCCGGACGAAAAGTGCAGGCCGCTCTGGCCGCGGCTGATGATGGCGCACCGCAGGCCCTGGCGGGTCAGCTCCAGCCCGCACAGCAGCCCCGCGAGTCCGCCGCCGATGATGACGGTATCAAATTTCATCCTGATGCTCCTTTTCCAGACCGCACAATCCCTGCCAGACCCAGCGCGTAAATTCGCTTTCCCGCAGTGCATCGCCCCAGGCGACGGGCTGCACGCCCCGCCAGCGTTCATTCAAAAATTCAGAGAGCTGATTGAGCGATTGCGCAGGCGTGGTGACCTGATAACGCTGCAGTAAACCGGCTGCCCGGCAGGCGCAGAGTTCACCCTGGCAGGAGCCCATGCCAACGCGCGTACGACGACGCAGGTCGAGCAAATTCTTCACTGCCAGGTTGTCGACGGCATAGCGTACTTCCCCGGCGGTGACGGCTTCGCATTCACACACCAGGCTCCGGTGCAGTCGTGAATCGCCAAGCCATTCTGGCGTACGGTCGCCATGGCGATAAACAGCAGAACCGCGCAGCGGGGCAGGAAGGGAAATCATTTTGTGCAACGTGTTTTCGGTTGTTTCGCGTGAACCCGGCAAGGGAATGTCAGCCGTGGTGCAGGCTGCGCTGTGATTCAGTTTTCGGCAGACGGCATCGGTTGCCATTTCCGCCATCAGCCGATAGGTCATCAGCTTACCGCCGGTGATGGTGATAAAGCCCTCCATGCCGTCGCGTCTGGCGTGATCGAGCAATACAATCCCCCGGCTGACGTTACGCCCGCTTGGGTCGTCGTCGCTGGCGACCAGGGGACGCACGCCGCAGTACGCGCGAAGAATGCGCGTTGTCGCCATTATCGGAGCCAGTTTTTCCCCTTCACGCAGCAGGATATCGACTTCTTCCGCCGTGACACGGTTGTAGTCGATATCGCGGTAATCAATGTGCGTGGAGGTCGTACCAATCAGCGAAATCGTATCGCCAGGCACGAGAATATCGGCATCCGCAGGCTTGCGGCAGCGGTTGATCACGTGCTGGTTAATGCGGTTTTCGAAAATGAGCAGTGATCCTTTTGCCGGGAACATGCGCACGGACAGGTCGGCGTATTCGGCAATACGCTGGCCCCAGATGCCGCCCGCGTTGACGATGACCTGGGCATGTAGCTGTTCGGTTTTTTGTGTTGTGCGATCCCATATCGTTACCCCGCATACGCGCGCGCCCTGGCGGATGAGCCCCGTCACTTCGCAGCCGGTACGAATGATGGCACCGTGCTCGCGGGCATCCAGCATATTGGCGGCCGTCAGCCGGAAGGGATCTACTGTGCCGTCGGGCACTTTCACCGCGCCGATAATTGCCGGGTTGACTGCGGGCTCCAGCGTCAGCGCCTGGGCGGGCGTCAGCGGTTGGGCATCAATATTTGCGCTTCGGCAGGCTTCAATAAACTGCTGCTGAAAGTCGAGAGAATCTTCCGGCAGGGTAATAAACAGCCCTTGTGTGGCTTCAGTACAGTGGCGGGCAATGCGTTTGAGAATAGCGTTTTCGGCGATGCATTCACGGGCAGATTCCGGGTCGGTGACCGCGTAGCGTGCACCGCTGTGCAGCAGACCGTGGTTGCGGCCAGTCGCCCCGGTGGCGATATCATCACGCTCGACAAGAATCGCTTTGAGGCCGCGCAGAGCGCAGTCCCTGGCGATTCCGGCACCCGTTGCGCCACCGCCGATGATGATGACATCGGCTTCATTGACCGTCGCGAAAGTCATACTGCTCCCTTCCTGTTCATTTTCGTCCAGTTAGCCACAATAAAACTGTGGTTTGTTTGATATCGCGCATAATCGAACATAAATCGAAAATGAAACGTGATTCCGTGCTCACAATGGAATATTTGTCATAATTCTGTAACATTTTGTGCGACATTTCACAGTACGCCCGCTACGCTTTGCCTACCATCCGCCCCGGATGATGACTCATCCCTGCTACTGATAATTCTCAGACGTTTGTATCTGATAACGATGGCCACGGAGGCTACCATGCTCAGTATTTTTAAACCTGCCGCCCACGCGGCGAGATTGCCTGAGGCGCAGATAGATGCGCACTATCGCCGACTGCGCTGGCAGATTTTCCTCGGGATCTTCTTCGGTTATGCGGCCTACTACCTGGTGCGCAAAAACTTTGCCCTTGCCATGCCTTATCTGATTGAACAGGGCTTCTCGCGCGGCGATTTAGGCTTTGCGCTGTCGGGCATTTCAATCGCCTATGGTTTTTCGAAATTCATCATGGGGTCGGTTTCCGATCGCTCAAATCCGCGCGTTTTCCTGCCTGCCGGGCTAATTCTTGCGGCGGCGGTGATGCTGTTTATGGGCTTCGTGCCCTGGGCAACGTCCAGCATTGCGGTTATGTTCGTGCTGCTGTTTATCTGCGGCTGGTTCCAGGGGATGGGCTGGCCGCCGTGCGGGCGCACCATGGTCCACTGGTGGTCACAGAAGGAGCGCGGTGGCATTGTGTCGGTATGGAACTGTGCGCATAACGTTGGTGGTGGTTTGCCGCCGCTGCTGTTCCTGTTAGGGATGGCATGGTTCAACGACTGGAAGGCGGCGCTGTATATGCCGGCTTTCGGCGCGATTCTGGTCGCGCTGTTTGCCTTTGCCCTGATGCGCGATACGCCGCAGTCCTGCGGCCTGCCGCCGATTGAGGAGTACAAAAACGACTATCCGGACGACTACAGCGAAAAGCATGAAGAAGAACTGACGGCAAAACAGATCTTCATGCAGTACGTGCTGCCCAATAAATTACTGTGGTATATCGCGGTGGCGAACGTGTTCGTGTATCTGCTGCGCTACGGCATCCTCGACTGGTCACCCACCTATCTGAAAGAAGTGAAGCATTTCGCGCTGGACAAGTCCTCCTGGGCCTATTTCCTGTATGAATATGCGGGGATCCCGGGCACGTTGCTGTGCGGCTGGATGTCGGACAAAGTGTTCCGCGGCAACCGAGGGGCAACCGGCGTGTTCTTTATGACGCTGGTGACCATCGCCACCGTTGTTTACTGGCTTAACCCGCCGGGTAATCCGGGCGTGGATATGACCTGTATGATTGTTATCGGCTTCCTGATTTATGGTCCGGTGATGCTGATTGGCCTGCATGCGCTTGAGCTGGCACCGAAAAAAGCTGCGGGTACGGCCGCGGGCTTTACCGGGTTGTTCGGCTATCTCGGCGGTTCCGTGGCGGCCAGCGCGATTGTGGGCTATACGGTCGACTTCTTCGGCTGGGACGGCGGTTTCATGGTGATGATCGGCGGTAGCGTACTGGCGGTGATTTTACTGCTGGTGGTGATGGCAGGTGAGAAACGTCATCATGCGGAAATGCAGGCGCGTCGACAATAAGGAGCATTGTGATGAAATTAACGCAATTAGCAACGGGCCTGCTGCTGGCCGGTTTAATGACGGGCTCTGCGCTCGCGGCCGATAAGATTGTTATCGCTCACCGTGGTGCCAGCGGCTACCTGCCCGAGCATACGCTCCCCGCGAAAGCGATGGCCTATGCGCAGGGTGCGGATTATCTGGAGCAGGATTTAGTGATGACAAAGGACGACCAACTGGTCGTCCTGCATGACCATTATCTTGACCGCGTGACGGACGTGGCTGAACGTTTCCCGGACCGCGCCCGTAAAGATGGCCGCTATTACGCCATCGACTTCACGCTGGCGGAAATTCGTTCGCTGAAGTTTACCGAGGGCTTTGAGATTGAAAACGGCAAGAAGGTGCAGGTCTATCCGGGGCGCTTCCCGATGGGCAAGTCTGATTTCCGTATTCACACTTTTGAAGAGGAAATTGAGTTTGTTCAGGGGCTGAACCACTCAACCGGTAAAAATATTGGTATCTATCCGGAAATCAAAGCGCCGTGGTTCCATCATCAGGAAGGCAAGGATATTGCGGCGAAAACGCTGGCGGTGCTGAAGCAGTATGGTTACGGCAGCAAGGAGGACAAGGTCTATCTGCAATGTTTTGATGCCGCTGAGCTGAAGCGCATTAAAACCGAGCTGGAGCCGAAGATGGGGATGGATCTCAATCTGGTGCAGCTGATTGCTTATACCGACTGGAATGAAACCCAGGAGAAGCAGCCGGATGGGAAGTGGATTAACTACAGCTACGACTGGATGTTTAAGCCCGGCGCGATGAAGCAGATTGCACAGTACGCGGACGGCATCGGGCCGGATTACCATATGCTGGTGGCTGAGGGCTCCACGCCGGGCCACGTGAAGCTTACGGCAATGGTTAAAGAGGCGCATGCCAGCAAGATGCAGGTGCATCCGTATACCGTGCGTGCGGATCAGCTGCCGGAGTATGCAACGGACGTGAATCAGCTGTACGACGTGCTGTATAACCAGGCGGGCGTGGACGGGCTGTTTACGGATTTTCCGGATAAAGCAGTGAGTTTTTTGCAAGAGAAGCGCTAAAAGCGTCGGGTGGTGACTGTGTCTGACCTGTAAAGCGCGGCTTGCCAGGTCAGGCCAGCGAAGCGCCGCCCGACATCATCACATCTCGATTTCGATATCGCCTTTCGCTTTGCAGCAGCAGGGCAGAATTTCGCCCTGCTGAACAAAGGCCAGCGGCTCCATCAGCCAGTCAACCTGGCCGGAGACCAGGCGGCAACGGCAGGAGCCGCAGTAACCTTCGCGACACTGAAATTCCACCGCAACGTTATGCGATTCCAGCGCCGCCAGAAGGGAAGCGTGTTCTTCCTGGCACAGCAGCTGTGTGCCCGTCACGCGAAGGGTTACGCGGCTCATCAGAGCTGGAAATTGCTCAGGTCGTCGGCATCGACTTCGGCGTCAATCTGCCCAACCAGATAAGAGCTGACTTCCACTTCCTGCGGGGCGACCTGGACGTTATCGGAGACAAGCCAGGTGTTGATCCACGGAATCGGGTTAGAGCGCGTCTGGAATGGCAAATCGAGGCCCACCGCCTGCATGCGAATATTGGTGATGTACTCGACGTACTGACAAAGGATGTCTTTGTTCAGGCCGATCATCGAACCGTCGCGGAACAGGTAATCTGCCCACTCTTTTTCCTGCTGAGCCGCCAGCACGAACAGGTCATAGCACTCCTGCTTGCACTCTTCAGCGATCTCCGCCATTTCCGGGTCGTCCTGGCCCGAGCGCAGCAGATTCAGCATGTGCTGAGTGCCGGTCAGGTGCAGGGCTTCGTCGCGGGCGATCAGACGAATAATCTTGGCGTTGCCTTCCATCAGCTTGCGCTCGGCAAAGGCGAAGGAGCAGGCGAAGCTCACGTAGAAGCGAATGGCTTCCAGGGCGTTAACGCTCATCAGGCACAGATACAGCTTTTTCTTCAGCTCGCGCAGGTTCACGGTGACGGTTTTGCCGTTCACGGTGTGAGTGCCTTCGCCCAGCAGGTGCCAGTAGCTGGTGAGTTCGATCAGTGAATCGTAGTAGTGGGAAATGCCTTCCGCACGTTTCTGGATCTGCTCATTGGTGACGATGTCATCAAACACGGTCGCCGGATCGTTGACGATGTTGCGGATGATGTGGGTGTAAGAGCGCGAGTGGATCGTTTCCGAAAATGCCCACGTCTCAACCCAGGTTTCCAGTTCAGGAATGGAAATCAGCGGCAGCAGCGCCACGTTCGGGCTGCGGCCCTGGATGGAGTCCAGCAGCGTCTGGTACTTCAGGTTGCTGATGAAAATATGCTTTTCGTGATCTGGCAGTGCCTGGTAGTCAATGCGGTCGCGGGAAACGTCGACTTCTTCCGGGCGCCAGAAGAAGGAGAGCTGTTTCTCAATCAGCTTTTCGAAGATGTCATATTTTTGCTGATCGTAGCGGGCCACGTTGACCGGCTGGCCAAAAAACATCGGCTCCAGGAGTTGGTTATTTTTCGTCTGTGAAAAGGTGGTGTATGCCATGAGTGGGATCCTGTCCTGGTATTATACGCCGGGTGGCGCTTCGCTAACCCGGCCTACAAGAGACCGTAGGCCCGGCAAGCAACGCGCCGCCGGGCAATATTATCAAATCTTACATGCGCCGCTTTCGCAGCCATCGTCCTGGATGGACGGTGCCAGGTCGTCCTGGGCATCTTCTGCGCCATCACGGGTGTTGTGATAGTACAGGGTTTTCACGCCAAATTTATAGGCATTGAGCAGGTCTTTGAGCAGCTGCTGCATCGGTACTTTGCCAGACGGGAAACGCGTCGGGTCATAGTTGGTGTTTGCCGAAATAGACTGATCGATAAACTTCTGCATGATACCGACCAGCTGGAGGTAGCCGTCATTATTCGGCATTTCCCACAGCAGCTCGTAGCCGTTTTGCAGTTTTTCGTAGTCCGGCACCACCTGGCGCAGGATACCGTCTTTCGAGGCTTTAATGCTTACGTGACCGCGCGGCGGCTCAATGCCGTTGGTGGCGTTGGAGATCTGCGAAGAGGTCTCTGACGGCATCAGCGCGGAGAGCGTGGAGTTACGCAGGCCGTGCTCTTTGATGGATTCACGCAGGGCTTCCCAGTTGTAGTGCAGCGGCTCGCTGACGATCCCGTCCAGGTCTTTCTTGTAAGTGTCGATTGGCAGAATGCCTTTAGCGTAGGTGGTTTCGTTGAACCACGGGCATGCGCCTTGCTCTTTCGCCAGCTCGTTAGAGGCTTTCAGCAGGTAGTACTGAATGGCTTCGAACGTTTTGTGAGTCAGGTTGTTGCCGCTGCCGTCGGAGTAGCGTTTACCGTGCTTCGCCAGGTAGTAGGCGAAGTTGATGACGCCGATACCGAGAGTACGACGGCCCATCGCACCGCGTTTGGCGGCCAGAATCGGGTAGTCCTGATAGTCGAGCAGGGCATCCAGCGCGCGGACGGCCAGGATGGCCAGCTCTTCCAGATCGTCGAGGCTGTCAATCGCACCGAGGTTAAACGCCGACAGCGTACACAGGGCGATTTCACCGTTTTCGTCGTTGACGTCGTCCAGCGGTTTGGTCGGCAGGGCGATTTCCAGGCACAGGTTAGACTGGCGCACTGGCGCAACGACCGGGTCAAACGGGCTATGGGTGTTGCAGTGATCGACGTTCTGAATGTAGATACGGCCCGTGGACGCACGTTCCTGCATCACCAGTGAGAACAGCTCTACGGCCTTGATGCGCTGCTTGCGAATGGTGTTGTCTTTTTCGTATTTCACGTACAGACGTTCGAACTCGTCCTGATCGGCGAAGAAGGCGTCATACAGGCCCGGGACGTCGGAAGGGCTGAACAGCGTGATGTCCTCGCCTTTCAGCAGACGGGTGTACATCAGCTTGTTGATCTGCACGCCGTAGTCCATGTGACGCACGCGGTTCGCTTCGGTACCGCGGTTGTTTTTCAGCACCAGCAGGCTTTCCACTTCCAGATGCCACATTGGGTAGAAGAGGGTGGCCGCACCGCCGCGCACGCCGCCCTGAGAGCAGGATTTCACCGCGGTCTGGAAGTGCTTATAGAAAGGAATACAGCCAGTGTGGAACGCTTCACCGCCGCGAATCGGGCTGCCCAGCGCACGGATGCGACCGGCGTTGATGCCGATACCGGCGCGCTGGGAAACATATTTCACGATGGCGCTGGAGGTGGCGTTGATGGAGTCCAGGCTGTCGCCGCATTCAATCAGTACGCAGGAGCTGAACTGGCGCGTCGGGGTACGCACGCCGGACATGATTGGCGTTGGCAGTGAAATCTTGAACGTCGACACGGCGTCATAGAAACGCTTCACGTAGTCCAGACGCGTTTCGCGCGGGTAGTTAGAGAACAGGCACGCGGCAACCAGAATATAGAGGAACTGGGCGCTCTCATAGATTTCGCCCGTAACGCGGTTCTGAACCAGGTACTTCCCTTCCAGCTGCTTAACGGCGGCGTAGGAGAAGTTCATGTCACGCCAGTGGTCGATAAAACCGTCCATCTGCTTGAACTCTTCTTCCGTGTAGTCTTCCAGCAGATGACTGTCGTATTTACCCAGCTCTACCATGTTGACGACGTGGGTGTAGAGCGCCGGTGGCTCGAACTGGCCGTAGGCCTTTTTACGCAGGTGGAAAATCGCCAGGCGCGCGGCCAGGTACTGGTAGTCCGGTGCGTCACGGGAGATCAGGTCGGCAGCAGCCTTGATGATGGTCTCATGGATATCGGCGGTTTTGATACCGTCGTAGAACTGGATATGCGAGCGCAGTTCAACCTGAGAAATGGAAACGTTGTTCAGCCCCTCGGCCGCCCAGTCGAGCACGCGATGAATTTTATCGAGATCGATACGCTCGGTCCCGCCATCACGCTTAGTCACCATCAGACTCTGATTCATGTGCTTTTTACCTGTCCGTGAAAGAAAAAATATCCCCCGTTTATCCACAGAACGCCGCTGTGACTAACTCTGTGGATAAATACTATATATTGGGGGTGTACGATAAGTTAAACGCTATATGGTGAGTATTCTAGTAAGGATTCATTTGAGTACAAGGGTTGATTTTGACGTTAACTTGAGGTTGTCAAAGCGTGAAAAAGGCTAAGTCCTCGAACTGTAAGGCCTGGACGTGATGTCAATAATGTAGAAAAAAAAATGAAAATTTGATCGAGTGCTGATTTCTTCAACGAGGGAAGGATTTGCGCAACGGGATGCTGCGCAAACTTTATAAAAATAACTTATGACGTCAGACGTTTTTTGCGGTTGTATGCAACATATAGTTAACATCAACGCCCGGTGCGAGCTTGAAGTGATTGGTCACCGGATTGTAGTGCAGGCCCGTCATGTGGCGTTCCTGAAGGCAGGTGTCGTCTACCCAGCTCAGCAGCTCGGCAGGCTTAATGAATTTCTTCACGTCATGCGTACCTTTCGGCACCATCTTCAGCACATACTCTGCGCCGACGACCGCCATCAGCCACGCTTTGCCGTTACGGTTTATCGTCGAGAAAAAGACCTGGCCGCCTGGCTTCACCAGCTTTGCACAGGCGTTAACCACGGATTGCGGGTCCGGCACGTGCTCCAGCATTTCCATGCAGGTGACCACGTCATACTCCTGCGCGTGTTTCGCCGCGTGATCTTCGACGGTTTCCTGCACATAGTTCACGTGAATGCCGGTTTCCAGCGCATGCAGGCGCGCGACCTGAAGCGGCTCAAAGCCCATGTCCAGCCCGGTTACCTCGGCGCCTTCCCGTGCCATGCTTTCGGCGAGGATGCCGCCACCGCAGCCTACGTCCAGCACTTTTTTGCCAAACAGACCGTCGGAGCGGGTGGCGATATAGCCTAAACGCAGCGGATTGATGCGATGCAGCGGTTTGAATTCCCCTTCGAGATCCCACCAGCGTGAAGCGACAGCTTCAAATTTTGCAATTTCGTCGCGATCGACGTTAGCCACCGGCTGTTTTTCAGCATTCATGGGCGCATTGACTCCTTTTCTTATCAGGCCTGTGAGTATATCAGCACCCCGGCGCGAATAAAGCGCCGCGCGGGTGCTATTGATTTACCTCAATCCTGTCTGCTGTGTTATAATTTGCGACCTTTGAATCCGGGAAACATGTAGAGGGATAGCGGTTAGATGAGCGACCTTGCGAGAGAAATTACACCGGTCAACATCGAGGAAGAGCTAAAGAGCTCCTATCTGGATTATGCGATGTCGGTGATTGTTGGCCGTGCGCTGCCAGATGTCCGTGATGGCTTAAAGCCGGTACACCGTCGCGTACTTTACGCCATGAACGTACTGGGCAATGACTGGAACAAAGCCTATAAAAAATCCGCCCGTGTCGTGGGTGACGTCATCGGTAAATACCATCCCCATGGTGATTCCGCAGTGTATGACACCATCGTACGTATGGCCCAGCCGTTCTCGCTGCGCTACATGCTGGTCGATGGGCAGGGTAACTTCGGTTCCGTTGACGGCGACTCCGCGGCGGCGATGCGTTATACGGAAATCCGTATGTCGAAAATCGCCCATGAGCTGATGGCTGACCTGGACAAGGAAACCGTCGATTTCGTGGATAACTATGACGGCACGGAAAAAATTCCGGACGTCATGCCAACCAAAATTCCAAACCTGCTGGTGAACGGTTCGTCCGGGATCGCGGTGGGTATGGCCACCAACATTCCGCCACACAACCTGACGGAAGTGATCAACGGCTGCCTCGCCTACATTGATGATGAAGACATCAGCATTGAAGGGCTGATGGAGCACATTCCGGGGCCTGACTTCCCGACTGCCGCCATCATCAACGGTCGTCGTGGTATCGAAGAAGCCTACCGCACCGGCCGCGGCAAAATTTACATTCGCGCCCGCGCGGAAGTGGAAGCCGACGCGAAAACCGGTCGTGAAACCATCATCGTGCATGAAATTCCGTATCAGGTGAACAAAGCTCGCCTGATCGAGAAAATCGCCGAGCTGGTGAAAGAGAAACGCGTGGAAGGGATCAGCGCGCTGCGTGACGAGTCTGATAAAGACGGTATGCGCATCGTGATTGAAATCAAACGTGATGCGGTGGGGGAAGTGGTTCTTAACAACCTTTACTCCCAGACCCAGCTGCAGGTTTCCTTCGGCATCAACATGGTTGCGCTGCACCATGGTCAGCCGAAGATCATGAATCTGAAAGACATTCTTTCGGCGTTTGTGCGTCACCGCCGTGAAGTGGTGACTCGCCGTACCATCTTCGAACTGCGTAAAGCGCGCGACCGTGCGCACATCCTTGAAGCGCTGGCCATCGCGCTGGCGAACATCGATCCGATCATTGAGATGATCCGTCGTGCGCCAACCCCTGCGGAAGCAAAAGCCGCGCTGATCGCGCAAAGCTGGGATCTCGGCAACGTGGCTGCGATGCTGGAACGCGCAGGCGACGATGCGGCACGTCCGGAGTGGCTGGAGCCGCAGTACGGTATCCACGACGGCAAATACTTCCTGACCGAGCAGCAGGCTCAGGCGATTCTGGATCTGCGTCTGCAGAAGCTGACCGGCCTGGAGCATGAAAAGCTGCTCGATGAGTACAAAGAGCTGCTGGAGCAGATCGCTGAACTGCTGCACATTCTGGGTAGCGCAGACCGTCTGATGGAAGTGATTCGCGAAGAACTGGAACTCGTTCGCGAGCAGTTCGGCGATGAGCGTCGCACTGAAATCACTGCCAATAGCGCCGACATCAACATCGAAGACCTGATTAACCAGGAAGACGTTGTGGTCACGTTGTCGCATCAGGGCTATGTGAAGTATCAGCCGCTGACCGATTACGAAGCCCAGCGCCGCGGCGGTAAAGGCAAATCTGCCGCCCGCATTAAAGAAGAAGACTTTATCGACCGCCTGCTGGTGGCCAACACCCACGACACCATTCTGCTGTTCTCCAGCCGTGGTCGTCTGTACTGGATGAAGGTTTATCAGCTGCCGGAAGCCAGCCGTGGCGCGCGTGGACGTCCAATCGTCAACCTGCTGCCGCTGGAAGCCGATGAGCGTATTACCGCTATTCTGCCGGTGCGTGAGTACGAAGAGGGCGTCAACGTCTTTATGGCAACCGCCAGCGGTACCGTGAAGAAAACGGCGCTGACCGAGTTCAGCCGTCCGCGTTCTGCCGGGATCATTGCGGTGAACCTGAACGAAGGCGACGAACTGATTGGCGTTGACCTGACCAACGGTAACGACGAAGCGATGCTGTTCTCTGCCGCCGGTAAGGTGGTGCGCTTTAAAGAGAGCGCTGTGCGTGCCATGGGCCGTACGGCAACCGGCGTTCGCGGTATCAAGCTCGCGGGTGAAGACAAAGTTGTTTCGCTGATCATTCCTCGCGGTGAAGGTGCCATCCTGACCGTTACGCAGAACGGCTACGGTAAGCGTACCGCAGAAACGGAATACCCAACTAAATCACGCGGCACGCAGGGCGTTATCTCGATCAAAGTGACCGAGCGTAACGGTTCCGTGGTTGGCGCGGTTCAGGTTGTGGATACCGATCAGATCATGATGATCACCGATGCCGGTACGCTGGTGCGTACGCGCGTGTCGGAAGTCAGCGTGGTTGGTCGTAACACCCAGGGCGTTATCCTCATCCGCACTGCGGAGGATGAAAACGTGGTGGGCCTGCAGCGCGTGGCTGAGCCGGTTGACGAAGAAGAGCTCGACGCTATCGACGGCACCGTTGCCGAAGGTGACGACGAGATCGCGCCTGAAGCGGAATCTGACGACGACGTGGCGGATGACGCCGACGACGAATAATCGTCTTAAATCATTGCCAAAGGGTCAGCGAATGCTGGCCCTTTTTCTTAGAATATTGCGAGGGGTGCGATTTACCGCTACCTTAATCGCATCTTTACGCATCCACACGGCTAAACGTTGAAATACCTTGTCTCCTTTCGCACGACTCTGAAAGTCTCCCGCTATCTGTTCCGGGCCCTGGCACTGCTGGTCTGGCTGCTGATTGCTTTCGTCTCGGTGTTCTACATCGTCAATGCGCTGCACACCAAAGAGGCTGAGATTCGCCAGGAGTTTAACCTCAGCTACGATCAGGCTCAGCGCTATATTCAGCGCACCTCAGACGTGATGAAAGAGCTGAAATACATCGCGGAAAACCGCCTCAGCGCGGAAAACGGCGTGCTTTCGTCACGTACGGTAAAAGACGACACCGAAGTGCCGGAGTTTGAGCCTCTGTTCCAGGATTCTGACTGCGGTGCGTTGAGCAACAACTGGCGCGGATCGCTGGAGTCGCTGGCGTGGTTTATGCGTTACTGGCGCGACAATTTCTCTGCTGCCTACGATCTGAACCGCGTGTTCCTGATTGGCAGCGACAATTTATGCATGGCGAACTTTGGCCTGCGCGATATGCCGATGGAGCGCGACCAGGCGCTGAAAACCCTGCATGAGCGTATTGTGAAATACCGCAATGCGCCGCAGGACGAGCGCGGCAACAATCTGTTCTGGATAAGCCAGGGCCCGCGTCCTGGCGTGGGTTATTTCTATGCGCTGACGCCGGTTTATCTCGCCAATCGCCTACAGGCGCTGCTGGGCATCGAACAAACTATCCGCATGGAAAACTTCTTTACGCCGGGCAGTATGCCAATGGGCGTGACGATTCTCGATGAAGGCGGCCAGCCTTTGATTGCGCTCACCGGTGGGGAAAGCAAACTCAACATCGACCCGCACTGGATGCAGGAGCGGGCGTGGTTTGGCTACACTTCCGGCTTCCGCGATTTGGTGCTGAAGAAAAGCCTGCCGCCGTCGTCACTGAGCATTGTTTATTCGGTGCCGGTCGATCAGGTCCTCGAGCGCATCAGAATGCTGATCCTCAATGCCGTACTGCTGAATATTCTTACTGGCGTGGCGCTGTTTACGATGGCGCGCATGTACGAGCGGCGAATTTTCCTGCCCGCAGAAGCGGACGCGCAGCGTCTGGAAGAGCATGAGCAGTTCAACCGCAAGATTGTGGCCTCGGCGCCCGTTGGGATCTGTATTCTGCGTACGCTGGACGGCACCAATATCCTGAGTAACGAACTGGCGCATAATTATCTGAATATGCTCACCCACGAAGACCGGCAGCGGCTGACGCAGATTATTTGCGGCCAGCAGGTGAACTTTGTGGACGTGCTGACGAGCAACAATACCAACCTGCAAATCAGTTTTGTTCATTCGCGCTACCGCAATGAAAACGTGGCGATTTGCGTGCTGGTTGACGTCTCGTCGCGCGTAAAAATGGAAGAGTCGCTGCAGGAAATGGCGCAGGCCGCGGAGCAGGCGAGTCAGTCGAAGTCTATGTTCCTTGCTACGGTGAGCCATGAGCTGCGTACGCCGCTCTATGGCATTATCGGTAACCTCGATTTACTGCAAACCAAGGAGCTGCCAAAGGGCGTTGACCGCCTGGTGACGGCGATGAACAACTCGTCGAGCCTGCTGCTGAAAATCATCAGCGATATTCTCGACTTCTCGAAGATTGAGTCTGAGCAGCTGAAAATTGAGCCGCGTGAGTTTTCCCCGCGCGAAGTGATGAGCCATATCACCGCCAACTATCTGCCGCTGGTGGTACGTAAACAGCTCGGACTTTACTGCTTCGTTGAGCCGGACGTCCCGCAGCAGCTGGCGGGGGATCCGATGCGTCTGCAGCAGGTCATCTCTAACCTGCTCAGCAACGCGATTAAATTCACCGATGTGGGCTGCATTATTCTGCATTTGCAGCGCGACGAGGATTACCTCAGCATCAGCGTGCGCGATACCGGCGTCGGTATTCCGGCCAAAGAAGTGGTGCGCTTATTCGATCCGTTCTTCCAGGTCGGCACCGGCGTGCAGCGCAATTTCCAGGGTACCGGACTGGGGCTTGCGATTTGCGAGAAGCTCATCAGCATGATGGACGGTGACATTTCGGTCGATACCGAGCCGGGAATGGGCAGCCAGTTCACGATTCGTATTCCGCTTTATGGCGCGCAAAATCTCAAGCCGGTGACCATTGAAGGCCTCGCCGGTAAACGCTGTTGGCTTGCGGTGCGTAATGCCTCGCTGGCGCAGTTCGTTGAATCGCTGCTGGCGCGTCACGGGGCGGAAGTGCTGCTGTATGAAGGCCAGACGCCGCAGTCAGAGGATATGCTCATTACCGATGATGAACTGGCGGAGCCGTGGAAAGGGCGCGGGGCGATCGTTTTCTGCCGTCGCCATATCGGTATCCCGCTGGAGCGTAAGCCCGGTGAATGGATCCACAGCGTCGCGTCTCCGCATGAGCTGTTGACGCTGCTGGGCCGTATCTACAGCATTCAGGTCGATGACGCCGAACGTGGCGGAGATCTGCCGTTGGCAGACAATATCACCACCGCGAATGATGACATGATGATTCTGGTGGTGGACGATCATCCGATTAACCGCCGTCTGCTGGCCGATCAGCTTGGATCGCTCGGCTATCAGTGTAAAACCGCCAACGACGGCGTTGACGCGTTGAATGTGCTCAGCAAGAATCACATCGATATCGTGTTGAGCGACGTGAACATGCCGAACATGGACGGCTATCGCCTGACGCAGCGCATTCGCCAACTTGGGCTGACCTTGCCGGTGGTGGGCGTGACGGCTAACGCTCTGGCTGAAGAGAAGCAGCGCTGCCTGGAGTCCGGCATGGACAGCTGTTTGTCGAAACCGGTGACGCTGGATGTGATAAGCCAGACGCTGGCGGTCTACGCTGCGCGGGTCAGAAAAAGCAGAGAGGCGTAGTCCTGTAAAACCTGGCCCTGAAAAAGAAAAACCCCGACGAGTCGGGGTTTTTTGTGCGTAGCCTTGGCAAGGAACTAGTCTTTGTCTGCCGGGCTCAGCGTCACGGAAGAAAGGTAGTTCAGCAGGGCGATGTCGTTTTCCACGCCGAGCTTCATCATTGCCGACTTCTTCTGGCTGCTGATGGTCTTGATGCTGCGGTTGAGCTTCTTGGCGATCTCCGTCACCAGGAAACCTTCTGCGAACAGACGCAGCACTTCACTCTCTTTCGGAGAGAGACGTTTGTCGCCGTAGCCGCCTGCGCTGATTTTTTCCAGCAGGCGGGAAACGCTTTCCGGGGTAAATTTCTTCCCTTTCTGCAAAGCGGCCAGCGCTTTTGGCAGATCGGTTGGTGCGCCCTGTTTCAGGACAATCCCTTCAATATCGAGATCCAGAACGGCACTCAGAATCGCCGGGTTATTGTTCATGGTCAGCACAATAATCGACAGGCCCGGGAAGTGGCGTTTGATGTATTTGATAAGCGTAATGCCGTCACCGTACTTGTCTCCGGGCATGGAGAGATCGGTGATCAGCACATGGGCGTCCAGTTTAGGCAGATTATTAATAAGCGCAGTGGAGTCTTCAAATTCGCCGACGACATTCACCCACTCGATTTGCTCAAGTGATTTGCGAATACCGAACAGTACAATCGGGTGATCATCGGCAATAATAACGTTCATATTGTTCATGTATTAGGCTACCTTGCTACATCAAGCTTTTGACGTAGGCGTCAATGTCGCTGATATATTTCTCTGTGCCGGGCGCATCTTTTTCGCGAATCAGATGCTCCAGCGTTTCACATAGCTGCTTGCCGGGTACCAGATTAAGCATGGCAAACACCCCTTTCAGGCGGTGAGCCGTCTGTGCCAGCGCAGCAAAATCATTTGTCGCTGATTCAGTATACAACCTCTTAACATCATCCGGAACCGTGTCAACAAACAGCGCATAATAACCGCTGGCATGAAGCTCGGCGTTTTCATTTACACCCGCAGGTGTGGTTCCCAGTAACTCTCCCTGTGCCAGTTGTTCTTCTATAAGTTGCAGCACGGCTTCCTGCATGGCATTACTGATATTGAAATTGACCCGCAGAAGGCCAGGGCCCATTTTGCGAATACCGGTCTCATCATCGCTTAAAAGTAAGCCAGGCGCAGTAAGATTAGACGGATTATCCGTTAAAAACAGATCATATTCTTGACTTGTCAGGCGTTCATCCGGGGAAATGCAGCTTGCGCCCCAGTTTTCCAGCTGCCTGACCACCACGCTGCGTACTTCATTGGAGGTGATGTCGATCATCGCGACCACGTCATCAAGCAGCTTCTCCTCTGACTCAGACTCCTGCTCGCGCGGCGTCATTTTGACATGCAGAGAATAGCGCGTGCCTAAGGATTCTCGCGCTTTAATATTCAGGTGTCCACCGAGCTTGCGTGCCAGCTGATCGCACAGCCAGAAGGTCAGGGCGTTCGCTTTGCCAAACCTATCTTCCTGGGTTTCGTTCAGGAACGGGAAATGAAGATTGTCGATTTCACTGTTGCTGACGCCGTTACCGGTATCGAGAATACGGAAGGTCAGGCGATCCTCTGCGGATTCATCTTCAGCTATTTCCAGCGTCACTTTGCCTATCTGGGTTGTCGTGACGGCGTACTGGATCAGCAGCAGCAAAATACGTTTAAGCGCTTCACGATCGCCATGGCGCTGTTCGCTGGCGGCCAGATGATTGTTGATGAGCAGCTGCAAGCCTTTGCGCCTGATAGCCGGTAACACCTCTGGCACCACTTCATCGATCAGATCCTGAATGGAGAACAGGGTCGATGTCCCTTTCCAGCCATCACCTTCGAGCATGTTCGCGAGCTGAATCTCATCCACCAGATGCACAAGCGTATCGGCCTGCTGAACCAGCTTATGGTGCGCATCGCCCGGCAGCGCGGCGGCTTCTTCCGCGAGCGAACGAACAGGTTGCTTAAGTGCCTCGCCGATGTTCTGCATAAAGGCCACGCGGCCCTGCTGGTTTTTCTCATACAGACGCTGCGCCTGTTTGAGCTTTTTGTTTACCAGCACTTCTTTATCCTGATCGCGAATGATGAAAATCTGAGTGCGCGGTGACACCTGGCTTCTGAACTGACGAATTTCGTACAGCTCGTTATTGATGGTGGCCTGAATGACGCCCTGATGCTGATCCGCCATGCTGGTGATGTTTTGCAGATTGAGATGCGGCAGCAGGTGGTCGGCAATTTTATTGCTGATAACCGTCCGGTTGGACTCCTGATCGTGTACCAGGAGCCCCAGCGGCAGTACGGAAATAATCTCTTCGTTGATGGCCTTCAGCACGCGCAATTCGGTGTTTGCAGCGCCCGAAGCGCCGGTATCGGTCTGGCGACGCCCGGAGTAGTACCGGAAGGTGTTAAACCCGAACAGCGCCAGCGCCAGCAGGCCAATATTCAGCAGCAGCGGCAGCAGTATGTTTTGTAGCGTATCAAGCAGCAGCGTGCCGAGCGGCACCTGCCAGATAAGACGCATGCCGGTAGAGTTCACCGAAGAAGCAATTTCGATACGCGAGCTATTGAAATTGATCGTCACGCTGTCTGCTGCTTCTTTATCCTGGCTGCGCAGGTTCTTCTGCGATGGATCCGGTTCGAGACGGAAGCTGTCCAGCGCCATACCCGGTGGGATCAAATCATTTATCGGTAAGTCGAAGGCGACCACCGTGGCCAGATGACCCGGCTGATTGAACGTGGTGCGCAGCGTGAAGTAATGGCCGTTTTGCCAGGCGAGACGGCGCAGTGAAGAGAACGTTTCCCGCTCATCCAGCGTGTTGGCTTGCTGAAGCATCTCTGCGCGACGCGAGTCAACGATGCTGCCGACGGTGGACTCTTTAAATCCGGCGGATAAATCCTTCAGCGGCAGCGTGGAAATCAGAATCAGGCTGTTGTCCTGGCCATTGAGGTAGTACATCGACCACGGTACGGTTTCTGCGCCCCACAGCGTGTCCAGGTAATTCGACATTTTTTGCGTCATGTCGAGTGTCGTACCGTCATGGGAGCCAAAAATCAGTGCTTCCGTTTTGCGGCGAGGTTTCTCCAGGTAATAGACGTCCTGCTTGAGGCGAGTTTCCTGCAGACCTTCATTCGCGGAAGGCGCCGTGGCTGACGCAGCGATGTTGTCATAGATTTGCCAGGTGGCGTAGCGCCAGGTGTCGATCCGTTTATGAATCGAATGCGTCATGTCGACAATCTGGTAGCTTTTATCCTTCAGCCAGGCGTTTACCGCGCTCTGGATCATGACGCCCATGGTGACCAGCAACACGACGATCAATAAAAGGAAGAAACGGGTAATGCTCCCGGGGATGAGGGAGAACTTGTTGGGGAACGTCGTGTCGGAATGACTCATTAGTGTGTGTAATCCATGATGACTGCACCAGAAAACGCGTTGAAGCCCCCGCTTGCTGCTCAGAGTGAAACCCGGATAGCAGGTTTCCGCGGTGGATTGTCAAGGCAACGCCAGCAGGCAGTATAAAGGGTAATGCGCCAATTTCCACATTCTCCAGCTTGCTGCTGGTTTTCTGAACAATATCCACATTCTGCAGTACAAAAATGTACATGGTTACATTTTTTGTACAAATATTTACGCGAAGATTCGAAAGAATAGCACTAATTAACAAGAGATTATTTAAGTGCTAGCCCTAAAGGGAAATTTTTCAAGTGCAGGTGATTAATTAATAGTCGTTACAATTTCGCTGCGTTAGCACAGAACTATTAATTTTGCGTAAAGAAAGGTAAAAAAAAACCGGATGCGAGGCACCCGGTTGAAATATGAGTAAACAGACATTCAGAACTGAATGACGGTAATAAATAAAGTTAATGATGATAGCGTTGATTATTTTAGAGATCGTTCCTGATTTTGTTTTGTCATTCAGTGCTATAAACTCATTATCAATAATGGCATTGATTTTATTGTGTTTTTTAATGTTTTTGATTATTGGTGCTATATTTTTTGCCAATTTGTGTCGCTAAAAAGTTCCCTCTTATTTACAAAATGAAACATTTGGTGGGTAATTTGAAACACCTTAAAAGTTCTCGTATCATTTTCTTGTTGGATATTTCTGTATTTTGCAGCACAATGGGTTTGCCGACTGATTAGAGGGTTAATCAGTAAGCAGTGGCATATAAAAAGGCATATAACAGAGGGTTAATAACATGAAAGTTAAAGTACTGTCCCTCCTGGTACCAGCACTGCTGGTAGCAGGCGCAGCAAATGCGGCTGAAATTTATAACAAAGATGGCAACAAATTAGATCTGTACGGTAAAGTCGACGGCCTGCACTATTTCTCTGACGACAAAGGCGCTGACGGCGACCAGTCCTACATTCGTTTCGGCTTCAAAGGCGAAACTCAGGTTAACGACCAGATCACCGGTTACGGCCAGTGGGAATACAACGTTCAGGCGAACAATACTGAATCTGCAAGCGATCAGGCATGGACCCGTGTTGGTTTCGCCGGTATCCGCGTTAAAGACGCAGGTTCTTTCGACTACGGTCGTAACTACGGCGTAGTTTATGACGTGAACTCCTGGACCGACGTCCTGCCAGAATTCGGCGGCGACACCTACGGTGCAGACAACTTCATGCAGCAGCGTGGTAACGGCTACGCAACTTACCGTAACACCGACTTCTTCGGTCTGGTTGATGGTCTGAACTTCGCTATTCAGTACCAGGGTAAAAACAGCGGTAGCGGTGAAGGTGGCACGAACAATGGTCGTGATGCTCTGAAACAGAACGGCGACGGCGTTGGCGGATCTCTGACATACGATCTGGGTGAAGGCTTCGGTATCGGTGCTGCGGTATCCAGCTCCAAACGTACCTCTGACCAGAACTCTGCTGCATACCTGGGCGATGGCGACCGCGCTGAAACCTATACCGGTGGCCTGAAATATGACGCGAACAACGTCTACCTGGCAGCACAGTACACTCAGACCTACAACGCAACCCGCTTCGGTAATAGCGATTCTGCTGTTGCTGGCTGGGCTAACAAGGCACAGAACTTCGAAGTGGTTGCTCAGTACCAGTTCGACTTCGGTCTGCGTCCATCCGTGGCTTACCTGCAGTCTAAAGGCAAAGACATCGAAGGTTATGGCGACCAGGATCTGCTGAAATATGTTGATGTAGGCGCGACTTACTACTTCAACAAAAACATGTCCACCTACGTTGACTACAAAATCAACCTGGTTGATGACAACAACTTCACCCGCGCTGCTGGCATCGGTACCGATGACATCGTAGCACTGGGTCTGGTTTACCAGTTCTAATCAACTGCTAAGCTGGCAAAAGGGTCCTTCGGGGCCCTTTTTTATTCTTTGTTTAACCTGGCTGGTGTACCCTTGCGCGCAAACATGAGGGGCATTAAGTATGGATATCACTTCTTTTCGTGCGGCGCTGATTGCCGTCGCGTTCGTCCTGACCGGCTGCGATAACGGCACGCCGTCTCCCGCTGCACCAAAGGCTGTATCCACCGTCCTGGAAGGCAAGACGATGGGAACTTTCTGGCGCGTTAGCGTCATTAATCTTGATAATGACAAAGCCGCTGCGCTGCGCCAGAAGGTGCAAACCCAACTTGACGCCGACGATCGGCTCCTGTCGACATGGAAAAATGATTCTGCGCTCATGCGCTTTAACCATTCAGCGAGCACCACGCCGTGGCCCGTCAGCGAAGCGATGGCGGATATCGTGACGGAATCCCTGCGCATTGGGGCGAAAACGCAGGGTGCCATGGACATTACCGTCGGGCCGCTGGTGAATTTATGGGGATTCGGCCCGGACAAACAGCCCGTCAAAACGCCGACTCAAGCCCAGATCGACGCGGCAAAAGTGCGGACCGGCCTGAAGCATCTGCGCGTGATCAATCACTCCGGTAGCCAGTACTTACAAAAAGATCTGCCCGATCTGTATGTCGATCTCTCGACCGTTGGGGAAGGTTACGCCGCCGATCATCTGGCCCGCCTGATGGAACAGGAGGGGATCTCGCGTTACCTGGTTTCCGTGGGTGGCGCGCTGGTGAGCCGCGGCATGAATGCTGAAGGGCAGCCGTGGCGCGTGGCTATCCAGAAGCCAACCGATCGGGAAAACGCCGTGCAGGCGATCGTGGACATCAACGGACATGGGATTAGCACCTCCGGCAGCTATCGAAATTATTACGAGCTTGACGGAAAACGTATTTCTCACGTTATCGATCCGGTGAGTGGGGCGCCGATCCAGCATAAGCTGGTGTCGGTGACGGTCATCGCAACCACGGCGCTGGAAGCGGACGGCTGGGATACCGGGCTAATGGTATTAGGCCCGGAAAGAGCTAAAGAAGTGGTGCGCGAGCAGGGGCTGGCGGTGTATATGATCGTTAAAGACGGCGACGGCTTCAAAACCTGGATGTCGCCGCAGTTCGAAACCTTCCTCGTTAGCGGCAAAAATTAAAAAGCAAGAATGGCGGTTTTTTTCACCGCCGTCTGCGCCAGACTCAGGCTACGCTAAACAGAGAGCCGGAGCAGGTATGAAAACGAAAGCAATCCTCAACGACGAGTTCCGCTGGCAGGCGGTACTCGAAAGAGATAAAGACGCCGATGGTCAGTTCGTGTTTGCGGTACTGACTACCGGAATTTACTGCCGCCCATCCTGTCGGGCACGCCATGCATTGCGCCAGAATGTGTGTTTCTATACGGATGCCGCCGCCGCCGAACATGCCGGGTTTCGTGCCTGTAAGCGCTGCCAGCCTGACAAAGCCGATCCTCAGCAACAGCGTATTGATAAAGTGGCGCAGGCCTGCCGTTTGCTCGAACAGGAGCGTACGCTGACGCTTGACGAGCTGGCGCGCGAAGTGGGCGTAAGTTCGTACCACTTTCACCGTTTGTTCAAATCCGTTACCGGGATGACGCCGCGGGCATGGCAGCAGGCGTGGCGAGCCCGCAGGCTGCGCGAAACGCTGGCGTCCAGCGAAAGCGTGACTGGTGCCGTTTTGGCGGCAGGATTCCCGGCGAGCAGCAGCTATTACCGCCAGGCCGACAGTACGCTCGGCATGACGGCAAAACAGTACCGGCGTGGCGGGGACGATCTCCCGGTACGCTACACGCTGCAATCCTGTTCGCTGGGCCGCTGTCTGGTGGCAGCAAGCTCGCGTGGAATTTGTGCTGTTTTACCTGGCGACAGCGATGACAAGCTGATAAACGAGCTGGAGCAGATTTTTCCCCACGCTCAGCGTGAAAGGGCGGATGAAGCATTCAGCCAGCAGGTCGCTGAGGTGATAGCCGTGCTGGACGGTAAGCGGGAAGCGTTCACTTTACCGCTGGATATCCGCGGCACGGCCTTTCAGCTGCAGGTCTGGCAGGCGCTGAGAAACATCCCCGCCGGCGAAACCCGTAGCTATCAGCAGGTGGCGGAAAGCATCAACAAGCCGAAAGCGGTGCGTGCAGTGGCGAACGCCTGCGCGGCCAATACCCTGGCGCTGATCGTTCCCTGCCATCGCGTTGTGCGGCAAAGCGGGGCGCTGTCCGGCTATCGCTGGGGCGAAGCGCGCAAGGCCCTGCTGTTACAGCGCGAAGCAAAACAGGAAAACTGAAGATGCTGGATCTTTTTGCCGACACGCCGCCCTGGCAGGAACCTCTCGCGCCGGGGGCCGTCATTCTCCGCCGTCGGGCACTGGCCGATATGGATTCGCTGATGGCGGGCATCCGTGACGTGTCAGCGCAGTCGCCGTTTCGCCGGATGATCACGCCCGGCGGCTACACCATGTCCGTGGCGATGACCAACTGTGGCAACGTTGGCTGGACGACCGATCGTCACGGTTACCTGTATGCAGGGATCGATCCGCAAACTCAGAAACCCTGGCCTGACATGCCAGAGGTCTTTCTGGCGCTGGCTCAGGTTTGCGCCCTGGAAGCCGGTTACGTCGATTTTCGGCCGGATGCCTGCCTTGTTAACCGCTATGCGCCCGGTGCAAAGCTGTCGCTGCATCAGGACAAGGACGAGCAAACGCTGAGTGCGCCGATTGTTTCTGTTTCGCTGGGGTTGCCCGCCGTGTTTCAGTTTGGCGGCCTGAAGCGCAACGATCCTCTGCAGCGCGTACTGCTTGAGCATGGCGATGTGGTGGTCTGGGGCGGTGAATCCCGATTGTTTTATCACGGCATTCAGCCATTAAAAGAGGGACAACATCCGGTGACGGGGGCCTTCCGCTACAATCTCACCTTTCGTCACACCTGAAACAGCAATAAAAATAAGAATTATTCTTGATGTGGTGCGCAGGGCGTTTAAACTGCTGGCTGTTTTAGCTGTCCGGAATGGTGTGTATGCAACTTCTTCTTCTGGTCTGGCGGCAGTACCGCTGGCCCTTTATTGCCGTCATGGCTCTGAGCCTGCTGAGCGCGGCGCTGGGCATCGGCCTTATCGCCTTCATCAATTTGCGCCTTATCGAAAGCGTCGACGTGTCGCTGGCCGTACTGCCGGAGTTTCTCGGCCTGCTGTTGCTGCTGATGGCGGTTACGCTGGGCTCACAGCTGGCGCTGACCGTGCTCGGCCATCATTTCGTTTACCGCCTGCGCAGCGAATTTATCAAACGTATCCTCGACACACAGATTGAACGGGTGGAAAAACTCGGCAGCGCGGCGCTACTCGCAGGCCTGACCAGCGACGTGCGTAACATTACTATCGCCTTCGTACGCCTGCCGGAGCTGGTACAGGGGATCATCCTGACCTTCGGCTCTGCGGCATATCTGTTTTTCCTGTCGGGCAAAATGCTGGCCGTCACCGTGCTGTGGATGGCGTTGACCATCTGGGGCGGTTTTGTGCTGGTGGCGCGAGTCTATAAGCACATGGCAACCCTGCGTGAAACGGAAGACAAGCTCTATCATGACTATCAAACCGTGCTGGAAGGGCGCAAAGAGTTAACCCTCAACCGCGAGCGCGCCGAACACATTTTCAACAATCTCTACATTCCGGACGCCAAAGAGTATCGCCATCACATTATCCGTGCCGATACGTTCCACCTGAGCGCGGTGAACTGGTCAAACATCATGATGCTCGGCGCGATTGGCCTGGTGTTCTGGATGGCGAACAGTTTAGGCTGGGCGGACACCAACGTGGCGGCAACCTATTCATTGACGCTATTGTTCCTGCGTACGCCGCTGCTGTCTGCCGTCGGCGCATTGCCGACGCTGCTCAGCGCCCAGGTAGCGTTCAACAAGCTGAATAAATTCTCTCTTGCGTCTTATCGAGCGGAGTTCCCCAAACCAGAGCCGCACCGGGACTGGCAAACGCTGGAGCTGCGCGATGTGGCATTCCACTATCAGGACAATACCTTTGCCGTCGGACCCATCAACCTGACGTTAAAACGTGGCGAGCAGGTGTTCCTGATTGGCGGAAACGGCAGTGGAAAATCGACGCTGGCGATGCTGCTGACCGGGCTTTATCAGCCGGTATCCGGGCACATTCTGCTCGATGGCCAGCCGCTGGCGGCAGAAAAGCCGGAAGACTACCGGAAGCTGTTTTCGGCGGTGTTTACCGACGTCTGGCTGTTTGACCAGCTGCTGGGCCCGGAAGGGCAGCAGGCGAATCCGGTGCTGGTGGCTAAATGGCTTGAGCACCTGAAAATGGGCCATAAGCTGAAGCTGGAAAACGGTAAAATTCTCGACCTTAAGCTGTCGAAAGGGCAGAAAAAACGCGTGGCGCTGCTGCTGGCGCTGGCGGAAGAGCGGGATATCATTCTGCTTGATGAGTGGGCTGCTGACCAGGACCCACACTTCCGCCGTGAGTTTTACCAGGTGCTGTTGCCGCTGATGCAGCAGATGGGCAAAACCGTTTTTGCCATCAGCCATGACGATCACTACTTTATCCACGCCGACAGGCTGCTGGAAATGCGTAACGGCAAGCTCAGCGAGCTGACCGGCGAAGAACGCATCGCAGCCTCCCGCGATGCGGTTGCCCGCACCGCCTGAGCTCTGGCGCCCCTTTTTTAGGGGCGTTTGCTCTCTTTTTCACCGCTCCGACCGGCCGTTTATTATTTTTTACATCCACTCGCGCTATGCTTAGGGCCAGAATACCGTCTCTCCCTTCAAGGATTGCCAACCCATGTCCGTGTTTCATAAAAACAGCGCCAGGCTACGCGACCAGGAACGTGCCCGTCTTATCTGGCTGTTAACCACCGATAAAGCCATCACCTCGGCGCTGACCAACAAGCTGACGCTGGCAGAACAATACGACGAAGGGCAGCTGGCGGATGACATCGCCGAAGTGGGTGCACTGGTGGCACACTTGCCTGCGCCCGATCTGGCTGACACCCTTGAAGCGTTGCCTTCCGACGAGCGCCATGCGCTGTGGGGGCTGGTGGACGACAGCAAGCGCGGGAACGTGCTGCTGGAAGCCTCTGAAAGCGTTTATGACGATCTGATCGACGGCATGAGCGACAAGGCGCTGCTCGACGCGCTTGAAAGCCTCGACATTGATGAGAAAATCTATCTCGTTCAGCACCTTCCACGCGATCTGACCGGGCGCCTGCTGGCAACGCTGCCGCCTGATGAACGGGCCCGGGTGCGTCAGGTAATGAATTACGCCCATGACAGCGTCGGCGCGATCATGGAGTTTGAGGTCATCACCATTCGCCCGGACGTCACGCTTGGTGCGGTACAGCGCTATCTGCGCCGCCTTGGTAAAATGCCGCGTAACACCGACAAGCTGTTCGTCACCGATCGCCATAAAACGCTGCTTGGCGAGCTGGAGCTGCAAACTATTCTGCTTAACCCCGCGCAGCGCAATGTCGTGGAGGTCATGGAAGCGGAACCAGTGACCTTTCATCCGTCGGAAGATGCCGAGAAGGTGGCGCGAACGTTTGAACGTGATGACCTCGTGAGCGCCGCGGTAATTGATGCCGAAGGCAAACTGATGGGGCGTCTGACCATCGACGAAATCGTGGATGTGGTTTACGAAGAGACCGATAACGACATTCGCCAGATGAGCGGCCTGAGCAATGATGAGGACGTGTTTGCGCCGGTCAGTAAAGCGGTAAAAACGCGCTGGGCGTGGCTTGCTATCAACCTTTGCACCGCGTTTATTGCCTCGCGAGTGATTGACGGATTTGAACACACGATTTCACAGCTGGTGGCGCTGGCCTCCCTGATGCCTATCGTCGCCGGTATCGGCGGCAATACCGGCAATCAGACCATCACGATGATCGTCCGTGCGCTCGCATTGCAGCACATCCAGCCGGGAAACTTCTCTTTCCTGATCCTGCGCGAAATGGGTGTGGCGCTGATCAACGGCCTGGTGTGGGGCGGCATTATGGGCTGCGTGACCTGGTGGCTGTATGACGATCCGCAGCTCGGCGGCGTGATGATGCTGGCGATGGTGCTGAACCTGCTGGTGGCATCGCTGATGGGCGTGCTGATCCCGATGATCATGACCAAACTTGGACGCGATCCGGCGGTCGGTTCGAGCGTGATGATCACCGCCATCACCGATACCGGCGGCTTCTTTATTTTCCTTGGCCTGGCGACGGTGTTTCTGCTTTAAGCGCATGACGCTTGCGGATGTGGCGTGGCACCAGCGCCAGCAGCGAAATGCCTGCCAGCACGCCAATCGCCAGGTTGCCGGTACCCACCGTGGCGACAACCGTTGCCAGCATAACGAGCGTGGCCGACCACGGCATTTGCTTCAGCGCTGAAGGCTGAATGCTGTGCCAGCTGAAGGTTTTAACGGCCACGATGACCATGATTCCGGCGAGCACCGACATGGGTATCTTCGCCATCACCTGGCTTAAGCCCGTGACCAGCAGCAAAAGCACCAGGCCTGCGACGAGGGTGGAGAGGCGGCTGCGGCCTTTCCCCATCTCGACGTTCACGATGGTCTGGCCGATCATCGCACAGCCCGCAATCCCACCGTAAAAACCGGCGAGAATATTGGCGAAGCCGAGCCCGGCACTTTCGCGGGTTTTGTTCGACGGCGTGACGGTTAAATCATCGACAAGCTTTGCCGTCAGCAGTGACTCCATCAATCCCACGAAGGCGATGCTCAGCGCACAAGGCCAGATAATTTGCAGCGTTTGCAGATTCAGTGGCACCTGCAGTTCAGTCAGTCCCGGTAGTCCACCGCCCATTGAACCTTCATCACCCACCGTCGGCAAAATCTGGCCGCTGAAAACGGTATATAGCGTGAGGATAACGATGGCAATCAGCGGCGAGGGAATGCTTTTGATGACCCGCGGCGCCCAGAGAACAATCAGCAGCGTGGCGGCAAACAGCGCCAGAATCAGCGGGTTCTTGTTCCAGAAATGCGGCACCTGGGCAAAGAAGATCAGAATGCCGAGTGCGTTTACAAACCCGGTCATCACCGCCTGCGGAATATGGCGCATCAGCTTCGCCATGCCGAGCAGGCCGAACGCAATCTGAATGACGCCTGCCATCACTACTGCGGGCAAAATGTATCCCACGCCGTGCTGATGCACCATCGGGCCGATGACGAGCGCCACGGAGCCTGCTGCGGCGGTCACCATCGCCGGGCGGCCGCCCAGTACCGACATTGCCAGACACAGAACGACGGAAGCAATCAGGCTCACTTTCGGATCCACGCCCGCAATTACCGAAAACGAGATGACTTCCGGGATGAGCGCGAGGGCGGTAATCACGCCCGCAAGAGATTCGCGCAGCAAAAGGGCAGGTGAGCGCACGACGTGAGTCAGCGCAGCGGATTCAGCAGCAGTGAGGGGAGGACGAGTATCAGGCATAGTAAATGTAAGGTTATAGAAGCAGGACTTAACATAAGCAATGGTGCGTGCGGCAAGTCACAAAACGGGCGATATTACCGCTTTGTGTCACACTTCGCCAGTACCAATACTCATTTATGAGACACATTTATTAAACATTTTTATAACAGTTATCAAAACAGAACTTAAATTTTAAACAATATTTAAATCTTTCATCGTCAGTGCTAACGTGTTTTTCCCCGAATCGTTTCACCTGCGCTAAAACAAAAAACGCGAGTACAGTAAGGCTCATTAAATGACGAAAAAGATGGCCGTACGTCGCTCACAGGCGGTGGGTTTGCATGCCGAATCGCTGGCAGACAACACCCAGGCCCCTCAAGAGCACCAGACGGATGTATTGTTGATTGGCGGTGGCATCATGAGCGCCACGCTGGGAACCTGGCTTCAGGAACTGGAGCCGGACTGGTCTATTACTCTGGTCGAACGGATGGAAAGCGTCGCCGAGGAGAGCTCCAACGGCTGGAACAACGCCGGTACCGGCCATGCCGCCCTGATGGAACTGAACTATACGCCGCAAAAAGCGGACGGTTCCGTCAGCATCGACAAAGCCATCGAGATCAATGAAGCCTTCCAGATCTCGCGCCAGTTCTGGGCGCATCAGGTCACGCGCGGCGTGCTGCAGCAGCCGAAGACCTTTATCAACACCGTGCCGCACATGAGCTTCGTCTGGGGCGAAGAGAACGTGAATTTCCTGCGCGCCCGCTACGCGGCCCTGCAGCAGAACTCCCTGTTCCAGGGAATGCGCTATTCCGAAGACACCGAACAAATTAAAAAGTGGGCGCCGCTGGTGATGGAAGGGCGCGACCCGCAGCAAAAGGTCGCGGCTACCCGAACCGAAATTGGCACCGACGTGAACTACGGCGAAATCACCCGCCAGCTTATCGCCGGGCTGCGCAGCCATGATAGTTTCTCGCTTCAGCTCAACACCGTCGTGCGACGCTTTAAGCGCAATGCCGATAACAGCTGGACGGTGACCGTCTCCGACGCCAACGACCGTAAGATTCGCCGTAAGATCCGTACGAAATTTATCTTTATCGGCGCAGGCGGCGCGGCGCTCAAGCTGCTGCAACAGACGGGCATTCCGCAGGCGAAAGAGTTTGCTGGCTTCCCGGTGGGCGGGCAGTTCCTCGTCTGTGAAAATCCGGAGGTGGTAAACCACCATCTGGCGAAAGTGTATGGTCAGGCTTCCGTTGGTGCACCGCCCATGTCGGTGCCGCACATTGATACCAGAATTATCGACGGCAAGCGTGCCGTGCTCTTTGGACCGTTCGCGACGTTTTCCACTCGCTTCCTGAAAAACGGCTCGCTGTGGGATCTGCTGGCTTCAACCAATAAATCGAACATTCTGCCGATGATCAACGTCGGGATGGATAACTTCGACCTGGTGAAATATCTGGTCGGGCAGGTTATCCAGAAGGACAAAGATCGTCTGGCGGCGCTGAAAGCGTATTACCCGATGGCGGAGAAAGGCGACTGGCGCCTGTGGCAGGCAGGCCAGCGCGTTCAGATCATCAAGCGCGATGCTGAGAAAGGCGGCGTGCTGCGCCTGGGCACCGAAGTGGTCAGCGACGATGAAGGCACCGTTGCCGCGCTACTTGGCGCATCACCGGGCGCATCAACGGCGGCCCCCATTATGCTGCAGCTGATGGAGCAAGTGTTTAAAGAGAAAGTGAAATCTGCGGCGTGGCAGGAGAAGCTGCGCGCGGTGGTGCCGACTTATGGCCATCGTTTAAGTGGCGATCCGCAGGCAATTCAGCAGACTCTGGCGTACACCAGTGAAGTATTGGGGCTGCGATACGATGCGGATACCGTCGTGGATCCGGTTCCACAGGTTCAGTTCACGCCTCCATTGGTTGAATTAAAACCCGTGGCAGACATTGCCCTGTAGTTTGAGGTAAATGCCCGGCAGTACTGCGTTTGCCGGGCCTGCAATCCGCAACGGTTAGCAGGCCCGGTAAGGCAAGGCTACCACCGGGCAATCAGCGCCTTCGGTATAACGACGTCTTAACGCTGTTCTGCGTTCTGAACGGCGTCTTCCGCTTTCCAGATGCGGTACTTCACATCGACGTTGTCCGGGGTATAAACGACAATCGGCAGCTTGCTGTTGTAGCGCACCATTCCGTCATCACCCAGGTATGCCGTCACAAATTTCTGCGTTTTCTTGCCGTCCGGACAGGCCATCATGGTCGACACCGGCGAGCTTACCTTATCCACTACGTAGTAGTTATAGCCCCAGCCTTCCAGAGTTTTGCTTTCCAGTTTTGCGCCGAGGCGATGGTGGTTACAGTCCACTTCCAGCGTCTGACCAATCAGAAGCTCCACTTTGTAAGCGGATTCATCTTTCTGCTCCGGCAGCGTAATCACCTGGCGCTTCATGCCTTTTTCCGCTTTCGGATAAGGTGCGACCTTTTCCAGCGGCGTGGTGGCCGCCGTGGCGCTGGCGGAAAGGCAGGCGAGAGAGAGTATAGCGGCAGTAATGATCGATCTGTTTTTCACTGTTAATCCTTTTATTCCAGTTAGCAACCGGCGGATCGTATCATTATTACGCTGAATAATAAGTCAGGTTTACTCTTATTTTAATAATAAGTGGTGATAAATGCTGAAAAAGGTAGGAGGGGGAGAATCCCTGCGACGAGGTGTCGCAGGGAAGGGGCATTACGGCGTAACAAACGCTGCCCGAAGAGTATTAAGAGCCCGGAGTAGCGTATCCGCCGATAACAAACCATGCCAGAAACGCGACGGCGACGATAAAACAAAGAATGGGAAAAGCGATACCAATGCGCATAGAACCTCGCTGAGCCACAGAAACAAAAAAGCCAACCCGGAGAGGCTGGCCCATTGCGAAGAAGTTGGTCGGCACGGAGAGATTCGAACTCTCGACCCTCGCCACCCCATGACGATGCGCTACCAGGCTGCGCTACGTGCCGAAACAGGTGAATAATAGTACCGCTTTCCGTTTCGAATGCAAGATGACCCGGGTTAATTGATTCAAAATTAATCAATCAGTTAGCGATAAACCGTTTCTCTTCGGTCAGTACCTGAAGCAGCAGGCTGAGCTGCGGCTTCTCGTTATCGATCCTCTGATCCTGACGATCCCAGGTTTTGTAGCTGCCGTTATGATTTAACACCACGGTCACCTGCGGAGTGGTGATGGCCAGATCCGAATTGCTTGATGCCGTCACCCAGTTATGACGACGTGCGGCGCTGAACAGATCCTGACCCTGCGAATATTCATTTGCCGGCGTGCTGACGTGCAGCAGGCGCTGCATCAGCGTCGTCATCACGTCTTTATGATCGGTAAGCGTTGTGATGTTCTGTGCAGGAGTGCCCGGCCAGTGAATAACCAGTGGTACCTGAAGCGCTTCACGGGACCATTCAAAACTGCTGCCGGATTTATTCATCGGCACGCCGTGTGCACCGGTAATAATGACCACCGTTTTATCGAGCTTGCCGGAGTCTTTCAGCGCGGTCAGTACGCGTGAGATTTGCGTATCGACACTCGCCGCCGCGCGGGCGTAACGGCGGTTAAAGTTCTGCTTCTGGCCGTCATCAAGGGTAGTGCCGTTAAGCGAAATCCACGAGAACCAGCGGTTCTCTTCCTGCGCATAGCTGCCAAGCCAGTTTATCCACTGGCTGGCGGTATCGGCATCACTTTGTGTTTTTGACGGCGGCAGCGAGAAATCTGAGAGCAGCGCCTGGCGATACATCGGGCTGCTGAAGCCGTCAGAGGAGAACAGGCCAAGCTGATACCCTTGCTGGTTCAGGGAGGTGATCAGCGCCGCCGGAATACGTGCGGACAGCACGCCGTCCATGTAGCTTGGCGAAATCCCGTAGAACAGGCCAAAAATCCCGCTGTCTGCGGCGTTTCCGGCACTCATGTGCTGGGTAAAGTTAAGGTTTTGCTGCGCAAATTCTGCCAGGGCAGGCATCTGCTTCTCAAAGCGGGAATAGTTCAGGCTGTCGACTGTAATTAGCAGTACGTTCTGACCTGTTCCCATATCGCGATAGCGCAAATCGCTAAGCGGATACTGAACGGAAACGGCTTCCGGATCGCCTTGCTCCACCAGACGACGCTGGTAATCCTGCGCATCAAGCAGGCCATGTTTCTCCAGAAACTTACGCGCCGTCATCGGATAGGAGAGCGGTAGATTCGCGCGCTGCATGGTCACCGGACGATAGAAATTAGCATCGGCCCAGATATACATCACATGCGTGGCAACGAACGAGGCAAACAGAAACCAGGCGATAGGGCGAGCATAATGACGCCGCCGCGTAAGGCTGCGCAGCTTCTGCCAGCTCCATGTGGCGAACAGCATTTCTATCAGCAAGATAACCGGGACGCTGATGAACATCAGCTGCCAGTCACGGGCCATCTCGTTTTGATCGGGGTTAATGACCAGCTCCCAGACGACCGGATTAAGGTGCAGGTGGAAGCGGGTAAAGACTTCGCTGTCGATAAGCAGCAGCGTCATGCCCACGGTAGCAAGAATGGCGGAGAGGAACCGCATCAGCCGTTGGGAAATGACAACAAACGTGAGCGGGAAGAGGATCAGCAGATAGGTAGCGAAAACCAGAAAGCTGAAATGGCCGAGGAGGCTGATGTACGAGTACACGCGGCCTGACAGCGTCGTCGGCCAGTCGGCGACAAACAGATAACGGCTACCGAGTACCGAGGCCAGCAGAATGTTGAACAGGGCAAACCAGTGCCCCCAACTGACCATCTGAGACACTTTTTCGCGGTAGGGCTGACGATGAGTCACCATAAACTGTTTGTCGTCTTCCTGTGTGCTTAGTGCGCCGGATCGTCGCTAATTGAGGATTGCAGCGCCTGCGCAAAGGAGCGGGCAATCGCCGTGCGCTGGGCTGGCGCGACGCTTGTGTTAATCAGGTTAGTCACCATATTGCCTAACACCATCAGTGAAAGGTCGGTCGGTGCCTTGTGTTTTTCCAGCACGTTGGCAAGCTCAGTCAGCAGTTGTTCAACGTGTTCATCGCTGTAGCGGGAGATTTGCGGCATAAATCCAGAATCTGTTTGTTCATGAAAGGGCAACATATTACCGTAGCAGCAGCATTTTTTCCGCTTTTTTTCGACTTTACACGGCTGCGCCTGCGGTGGTTGAATACCGCCCGGTCTAAAAGGAGAGTTTAACATGAGTCTGGATATCAACCAGATTGCCCTGCATCAGATGATCAAGCGTGATGAACAAAACCTTGAGCTGGTGCTGCGCGATACGTTACTGGAGCCGACGGCAACGGTCGAAGAGATGATGGCCGAGCTGCACCGCGTTTACAGCGCGAAGAACAAAGCCTACGGCATGTTCACCGAAGAGAGCGAGCTGGCCGAGTCTCTGCGCCTGCATCGCAAAGGCGAGGAAGATTTCCTGGCCTTCAGCCGTGCGGCAACCGGGCGTCTGCGCGATGAGCTGGCGAAATATCCCTTTGCCGACGGCGGCATTGTGCTGTTCTGCCACTATAAGTATCTGGCGGTGGATTACCTGCTGGTGGCGGTGCTGAACAACCTGAGCAGCATGCGCGTTAACGAACAGCTGGATATCAGCTCCACGCACTATCTGGATATCAACCATGCGGACATCGTGGCACGCATCGATTTGACCGAATGGGAAACCAATCCGGAGTCCAGCCGCTATCTGACTTTCCTGAAAGGGCGAGTCGGGCGCAAAGTGGCCGACTTCTTTATGGATTTCCTCGGGGCCAGCGAAGGCCTGAACGCCAAACAGCAGAACCGCGGTTTATTACAGGCGGTTGACGATTTCACCGCGGAAGCGCAGCTCGACAAGTCTGAGCGCCAGAACGTGCGTCAGCAGGTTTACACCTACTGCAACGAACAGCTGCAGGCTGGGGAAGAGATTGAGCTGGAGTCGCTGTCGAAAGAGCTCTCTGGCGTTTCTGAAGTGAGCTTCCACGAGTTCACCGCTGATAAAGGCTATGAGCTGGAGGAGAGCTTCCCGGCGGATCGCAGCACGCTGCGCCAGCTAACCAAATATGCCGGCAGCGGCGGGGGGCTGACCATTAACTTTGATGCTTTGCTGCTGGGCGAACGTATTTTCTGGGATCCGGCCACGGACACCCTGACCATTAAGGGCACGCCGCCAAACCTGCGTGACCAGTTGATGCGCCGCACCAGCGGAAAATAAGCCCATATCGGCATTATGCCGGGTGGCGGCTTCGCCTTGCGCCTGCCGGCGAAATCGCCAGGCCTGGCAAGCGTCGCGTCGCCAGACAAAGGCCATAAAAAAACCCCGCCGGGGCGGGGTTTTTCACAACTTGTTGGCGATTAAGCGCGAACGAAGTCGATGTGAGTCAGTTTTGGCTTGAACGCGTGACGCTGAACAGCCTGAACCTTCACTTTCTCTTCTTTGCCATCAACAACAATGGTCAGAACTTCAGCATAAAACTCAGCTTTGTCCTGCAGGTTCCACAGTTTGTCGTGGTCCAGTTCGATAGCAACTGGAGCAGCTTTGCCACCGTAAACGATAGCCGGGAACTTGTTAGCTGCGCGCAGGCGGCGGCTCGCACCCTTACCCTGCTCTTTACGTACTTCTGCGTTAATAGTAAACATTGACGTCTCTCTATAAGTAATCCTGTTACAGGCGACCCAGCAACAGGCAAATGATCTGCTTTGCACATGCAAAAGCGGGCGGCATTATAGCCTTCAATCCACATCGGGGCAATGGAAACTGCACCTCTTGTAGCCATCCATGAGCGGGTGACAATCGGATACGGTGTCTTGATATTGATCCTCAGGGAGGTCTGCGGGGCGCAACGTTACAGAAATTGGCAAAGGAGAAATGGCGATGCTGATTTACGATGTATTTGGTCGACACATAGGGGTACAGCGTAAAGACGGGCGCTGGCTGGTCTTTCGAGTTGACATGTCAGAACGAAAATTCTCCCGACTATATGACGTTATTATTCCTGATGACCTGACAGAAGTTGAGATTTCGGGTTGGCTGGATGATATTTTTCACGAAGCCGCAACGGCAACTCATCCTGATGTAAGACGGATGCACAAAAAATGAAAAAATTATCGTAATTCGTTCGCCCGGCGAAAGCGGCCTTCATAATCAAAGACTTTTTCCCGCACCTGCCAGAACTGGCCTTTTTTACGGGCGACGACAAAGTCCGGATGCCGCAGTAAAACCTGTTGGGCGAGGATGTCGGCAGGCGTTATCCAGCGCAGCGGTACGCCGGGCGTGCGAGTGTGCGGGCGCATGAACAACTGCTCGAATGCCGTTTTCTGCGCGGGTGTTTGCAGACGGAAGCGCTCACTGACGTCTGTGCCATCTTCATCGTAATAAGTGATTTTCAGCCACGGGCCTTTTTCATCTGCGCCGTGCTGAAGTGACATACCGCTGCAGCGTAGTACCAGCGCGTCTTTTAGCTTCAGCGCGGCTTTTAGCATGTCGTCCGGGTCAACCAGCACCGTGTCACATTCCCGGCAGCGGCGGGCAGCAATGTCGTTTTCCGCATTGCACTGCGGGCAATTTTTGAAACGGAAACGAAAATCACACTGCTCGCGATGGCCTTCGTCATCCTCCAGCCAGCCCTGACAGCGACGGCCAAAATGTTCGATGAGCGTACCGTCGCTGGTGATTTTGCCCCAAAAAGTATTGGCAAACCCACACGATGGACAAAAAACCTGCACGGGGACGTTGTCACTTTTGCCTTTTGGCGCGCCGACCTCCGGGGCAAAGAGATCGTGTGGGTTACCGGCGTAATCCAGAATCAGGCAATCGGTCTTACCGGGAGCAAGGCGCAGGCCGCGGCCGACAATTTGCTGATACAGGCTGACGGACTCCGTCGGGCGCAGAATGGCAATCAAATCGACGTGGGGCGCATCAAACCCGGTGGTCAGCACCGCGACGTTCACCAGGTAGCGGAATTTTTGCGCCTTAAAGGTTTCAATCAGCCGATCGCGCTCAGGCGTTGGCGTCTCGCCGGTGATAAGTGCTGCGTCCTGAGTCGGAAGCAGGCCGGTGATTTCTTTCGCGTGTTCTACCGTGGAGGCAAAAATCATCGCCCCTTTACGGCTCTGGGCAAACTCCACAATCTGGCTGACGATGTGCGGCGTGATGCGCTGCTGTTTTTTCAGCTCTTTATTAAGGTCGGCTTCGCTAAACAGGCCATTGCTTTGGACCTGCAACCGGCTGAAATCATACTGTACGACCGGCATATCCAGCCTTTCCGGCGGAGTGAGATAGCCATGTTTGATCATATAGCGCAGCGGCAGTTCATAGATGCAGTCGCGGAACAGCGCTTTTTCGTCGCCGCGCACCATGCCGTGATAATGAAAACGGTAAATCCAGCCCTTGCCCAGGCGAAAAGGCGTGGCGGTCAGCCCCAGCAGGCGTAAGTGAGGGTTCACCTTTTTCAAATGGGTAAGGATTTGCTGATACTGGCTGTCGTCGTCGTCGCTGATGCGGTGACACTCATCGACAATCAGCAGGGAGAATTCGCCCTGAAAGTGTTCAAGATTGCGCGCCACCGACTGCACGCTGCCAAATACGACTTTTCCGTGGCTCTCTTTGCGCTTCAGCCCGGCGGCAAAAATATCCGCCTCCAGTCCCAGTGCGAGATACTTGCCATGGTTTTGTGCAACCAGCTCTTTCACGTGAGCAAGCACCAACACACGCCCGCGCGCCAGGCGAGCCAGTTCGGCAATCACCAGGCTTTTTCCGGCGCCGGTTGGCAGAACGATGACGGCGGGCTGCTGATGCTGACGAAAGTGGGCGAGGGTGGCATCCACCGCTTCCTGCTGATAGGGGCGAAGCGTAAAGGTCATGGTTTCAGTATCTTCATTAACAGGCAAATAGTATGCCACGAATCTTTTCGCTTGAGTGGCATAGCAGGGCCGTTATACTTGAACGCTGATATCGCTTCATTTCGGACGTCAGTCCGCACCGCACTTTTACAGGCTAAACAGACTTCATGCGACTTGATAAGTTTATCGCTCAGCAGCTCGGCGTCAGCCGCGCCATTGCCGGGCGTGAGATCCGCGCCAGCCGCGTTACCGTGGACGGCGAGATTGTCAAACTCACCGCTTTTAAAATCCTGCCGGAACACGATGTGGAATACGACGGTAACTCGTTGACCCAGCAGACCGGCCCGCGCTACTTCATGCTCAATAAGCCGCAGGGGTATGTCTGTTCGACGGATGATCCCGATCACCCGACGGTGCTCTACTTCCTCGATGAACCCGCCGCGCACAAGCTGCATGCCGCAGGGCGTCTGGATATCGATACCACCGGCCTTGTGCTGATGACTGACGATGGTCAGTGGTCGCACCGTATCACCTCGCCGCGCCACCACTGTGAAAAAACGTACCTTGTCACGCTGGAATCGCCGGTAGCCGAAGACACCGCCGAACAGTTCGCCAAAGGCGTTCAGCTGCATAACGAAAAAGATCTGACTAAACCGGCACAGCTTGAGGTCATCACCCCAACGGAAGTGCGCCTGACCATCAGCGAAGGACGCTATCACCAGGTGAAGCGTATGTTTGCCGCGGTGGGGAACCACGTTGTCGGCCTGCACCGCGAACGCATTGGTGAGATCAAACTTGATGATGATTTAGCGCCGGGCGAATACCGCGCGCTGACGGAAGATGAAATTGCAAGCGTGGGCTTGCCGCCACGCTAACCTCAGGAGTGAATCAGTGACGACCAGGCAGCACTCATCGCTGGGTATTGTGTTCATCCTTGGCCTGTTAGCCATGCTGATGCCGCTTTCCATTGATATGTATCTCCCGGCGCTGCCGGTGATCTCCGCCCAGTTCGGCGTTCCGGCGGGCAGCGCGCAGATGACGCTCAGCACCTACATTCTGGGATTTGCTCTCGGTCAGCTGCTGTATGGCCCGATGGCGGACAGCATCGGGCGTAAGCCGGTCATTCTGGGCGGCACGCTGGTGTTTGCGGCGGCGGCAGTCGCCTGCGCGCTGTCACAGACTATCGATCATCTGATCGTCATGCGCTTTTTCCACGGTCTGGCCGCAGCGGCGGCGAGCGTGGTGATCAACGCCCTGATGCGCGACATTTATCCGAAAGAAGAGTTTTCCCGCATGATGTCGTTCGTCATGCTGGTCACGACTATTGCTCCGCTGGTGGCACCGATGGTCGGCGGGGCGGTGCTGGTGTGGTTCAGCTGGCATGCGATTTTCTGGATCCTCGCTATTGCCGCGCTGCTGGCCTCAACGATGATCTTCTTCTTTATCAGTGAGACGCTGCCGCCGGAGCGCAGGCAAAAGTTCCACATTCGCACCACGATGGGCAACTTTGCCTCGCTGTTCCGTCACAAGCGCGTACTGAGCTATATGCTGGCGAGCGGCTTCAGCTTTGCCGGGATGTTCTCGTTCCTGAGCGCAGGGCCGTTTGTTTACATCGAGCTCAATCACGTTTCACCGCAGCATTTTGGCTACTATTTCGCGCTGAACATCGTGTTCCTGTTCATCATGACCATCATCAACAGCCGCTTTGTACGCCGCGTTGGGGCGCTGAATATGTTCCGGGCCGGTCTGTGGATCCAGTTTGTGATGGCTGCCTGGATGGTGGTGTGCGCTTGGCTTGGCGTCGGGTTCTGGTCGCTGGTGCTCGGCGTAGCGGCATTCGTCGGCTGCGTATCGATGGTCTCGTCGAATGCGATGGCCGTCATTCTTGATGAATTCCCGCACATGGCCGGCACCGCGTCGTCGCTGGCGGGCACCTTCCGCTTCGGCATTGGCGCTATTGTCGGTGCGCTGCTGTCGATGGCTACCTTTACCACCGCCTGGCCGATGCTGTTCTCCATCGCTTTCTGCGCCACCTGCTCAATAGCCTTCTACCTCTACGCCAGCCGTCCACGTAAAACGGCCTGCTAATTCACTTTTGCTGAACAAAAAGGGGCGAAATACCGCCCCTTTTTTGATGTACCTCAAGCGATAAGCGTTTTGTACTACTTGACTTTGTTTCTTTTATGTAAAATCAATTAGTGTAAAAAGTCACATTGTTGTAGATAAAAAGATTGTTTTAGATCACAGAAACGGGTACATATAGCGCCTTTCTGCTTCCTGAGCAGGCAAGTAACACTAAAAACGGCTTTGCCCACTGCTGGATGCAGGACGATTTGTCAACAATGTGTTAATATAGATGTGAAATATTTGTGAAGCATTTTGCTTCCGGGGAATAAAGACGTGAATACACCGCAACTCTCAATCGTACATCGCCTGCCGCAGAGCTATCGCTGGTCTGCGGGTTTTGCAGGTTCAAGAGTTGAACCGATTCCGCAAAACGGCAGCGCCGACGATAATTGTCTGGTGGCGCTAAAATTACTGAGTCCGGACGGCGATACCGCCTGGCCTGTGATGCAGAAACTGAGCCAGGCGCTGACGGATATCGAAGTGCCAAGTTCCGTGCTGGAGTGCGAAGGCGAGCCGTGCCTGTTTGTTAACTGTCAGGATGAATTTGCCGCGACCTGCCGGCTGAAAAATTTCGGCGTGGCCATTGCGGAGCCGTTTTCTGGCAACAATCCTTTCTGAACGTCAGCTTAGGGTAATCAGCTGACGGGTATACTCCTGCGCGGGTGCAGCGAACACGCGCTCACACTCTCCCTGTTCAATCACTTCCCCTTGCCTTAGCACAATCACCTGATGACAGAGCGCACGCACCACGTGAAGATCGTGGCTGATGAAGATATAGGCCAGTCGGTGTTTTTGCTGAAGCGACTTCAGCAACGCCAGTATCTGCGCCTGCACGGTTCTGTCCAGCGATGAGGTTGGCTCATCAAGCACGATAAGCTGCGGTTTTAAAATCAGTGCACGTGCGATGGCGATACGCTGGCGCTGACCGCCGGAAAACTCTGCCGGGTAACGCCAGCGCGTCTCAGGGTCGAGACCCACTTCCTTCATGACCTTGATGACTTCCGCTTCCCGGGCCTGCGCACTCAGGGTTTTTTGATGAACGCGTAAACCTTCCTCAACGATCTGCAATACGTTCAAACGCGGATTGAGCGAGGAGTTAGGATCCTGAAAAACGACCTGAATGCGGTGGCGCAGCGGCAGCATTTGCTGGCGGGTGCGGCCCTGAACGGGCTGTCCGTCAAAGATAATGTCGCCCTTTGAGGCAATCAGGCGCAGCAGCGCCAGCCCGGTGGTACTTTTGCCGGAGCCCGATTCACCGACCAGGCCGAGCGTTTCACCGGTATTCAGCGTAAAGCTGACGTTTTTTACCACCGGATTTTCGTCAACCACGCGGCGAAGAATCCCTTTGCGGACAGGAAAAGCGACCTGCAAGTTGTTGACCTGCAACAACGGCACGCTGTCGGGCGGCAGCGGGATGGGCTCACCTGCGGGTTCGCTGTTGAGCAATTTGATGGTGTAAGGATGGCGTGGAGCGGCGAGCAGCGCACTGGCCTGGCCTTGCTCCACGCAGCGCCCGTTTTGCATAACGGCGATGCTGTCTGCCAGCTTGCGCACGATGCTCAGGTTATGGGTGATAAACAGCAGGCCCATATTCAGCTCCTGGCGCAGCTCCCGCAGCAGTTGCAGGATCTGCGCTTGGACGGAGACGTCGAGCGCGGTGGTGGGTTCGTCGGCGATTAGCAGCTCCGGCCGCGTCAGCAGCGCCATGGCAATCATCACTCGCTGACGTTCACCGCCGGAAAGCTGGTGCGGATAGTTATCGAGCCGCCGACGCGCGTTGCGGATCCCTACACGATCCAGACAGCCTAAAATCTCTCCGCGTGCGGCCTCTTTGCGCATTCCCCGGTGAAGAGACAGCACTTCATAGAGCTGTTTTTCCAGCGTATGCAGCGGGTTAAGTGAGACCATTGGCTCCTGAAAAATCATGGCGATGCGGTTACCGCGAATGCCGCGCAGGACACGTTCGTCAGCATGTAGCAGTGACTGGTCGTGGAAACGAACGTCACCGGTCGGATAGCTGACCGGCGGCGTCGGCAGCAGGCGTAGTATGGAGAGCGCCGAAACGCTTTTGCCTGAGCCGGATTCCCCCACCAGCGCCAGCGTTTCCCCGGCGTCGATTTTCAGTGACAGCTCGTTGACCACGGTTCGGGCTTCGCCTCGCGCCGTGAAGGTAATGGAAAGGTTATCGATCTCTAACAACGGAACCGCCATATTACACCGCCTTAGCCGGGTCGAAGGCGTCGCGCACGGCTTCACCAATAAAGATCAGCAGCGACAGCAGCACCGCCACGGATAAAAATGCCGTGATCCCAAGCCACGGCGCCTGCAAATTGTTTTTCCCCTGCAGCAGTAGCTCGCCGAGCGAAGGCGAACCGAGCGGCAGGCCAAAGCCAAGGAAATCGAGTGAGGTGAGGGTGGTTATCGAGCTGCAAAGAATAAACGGCAGAAACGTCAGCGTCGCCACCATCGCATTCGGCAGCATGTGGCGAAAGATGATGCCGCGATCGCTCACGCCCAGCGCCTGCGCGGCGCGAATATAGTCGAAGTTGCGGGTACGCAGAAACTCGGCGCGAACCACGCCTACCAGCGTCATCCAGCCGAACAGCACGGTGATCGCCAGCAACCACCAGAAGTTAGGCTGCACGACGCTTGAGAGCAATATAATGAGAAACAGCGTCGGCATGCCCGACCACACTTCGATAAAGCGCTGGCCCCAGAGATCAATTTTGCCGCCGTAGTAGCCCTGTAGCGCGCCCGCCAGCACGCCCATGACGCTGGAGCAGAGCGTCAGCATCAGGCCGAATAGCAGGGAAATGCGCGTGCCATAGAGAATGCGCGCCAGCACGTCGCCGCCGTTGGCGTCGGTACCCAGCCAGTTTTGTGCCGAAGGCGGGGAAGGGAAGGGCTTGTCGGTGGCGAAGTTGATCGACGTTGCGCCAAAGCGAATGGGTGTCCAGAGCACGCGGCCATGCTCCTTCAGCTGGTTTTGCAGCCACGGATCCTGGTAGTCTGCGGCGGTGGCAAACTGGCCGCCGAACTCTTTCTCGCTATAAGTTTTCAGCACCGGGAAATAGAACTCGCCGTGATACTCCACGACCAAAGGCCGATCGTTGGCGATAAGTTCGGATCCCAGGCTGCAAATAAAAATAATCAGGAACAGCACCAGTGACCAGAAGCCCCGGCGGTTGTGGCGAAAACGTGCCCAGCGGGCCTGATTGACGGAGCTTAAGCGTGGCATCAGCGGCCCTCAAAATCGATGCGCGGATCGACCAGCGTATAGCTGATATCGCTGATGATGTTCAGCAGCAGGCCAATCAGAGTGAAGATGTACAGCGTGCCGAACATCACCGGGTAGTCGCGGGATACCGTGGCTTCGTAGCCGAGCAGACCGAGGCCGTTGAGAGAGAACATGACTTCGATCAGCAGCGATCCGGTGAAAAACATGCTGATAAAGGTGGCCGGGAAACCGGCGATCACCAGCAGCATGGCGTTGCGAAAGATATGTCGCCAGAGAATGTGCTTTTCGCTGACCCCTTTGGCGCGCGCGGTGACGACGTACTGCTTACGAATTTCGTCGAGGAACGAGTTTTTGGTCAGCATCGTCAGGGCAGCAAAGCCGCCAATTACCGTTGCCAGCACTGGCAGAGTGATGTGCCACAGGTAATCGGTGATTTTCTGATACCAGGGCAGCGTGTCGAAATTGGCGGAGACCAGCCCCCGCAGCGGGAACAGATCGTAGTAGCTCCCGCCCGCGAACAGCACGATCAGGACGATGGCGAACAGAAAAGCGGGAATGGCGTAACCGATGATGATGAACGCGCTGCTCCAGATGTCAAAGCGGCTGCCGTTGCTGACCGCCTTGCGGATACCTAACGGAATCGACACCAGATAGATAATGAGCGTGCTCCAGAGCCCGAGCGTTATCGACACCGGCAGGCTCTCTTTGATCAGCTTCAATACGGAGGCGCTGCGAAACAGGCTGTCGCCAAAATCGAAGCGCACGTAGTTCCAGAGCATGCTGAAGTAGCGTTCGTGCATCGGCTTGTCGAATCCGTAGCGGTGGGTGATTTCGGCGATCACTTCCGGATCGAGCCCGCGGCCGCCGCGATACTGACTTTCACTGAGGTTGCTGACGCCGGTGCGGGCATGCGTCGCGCCCATGCCGTCGGCGCCGCTGCCAGGCAGGCTGCTCTTATCGCCGAACTCAATGGCGGCAATCGCCTGGTCAACCGGGCCGCCGGGGGCAATCTGGACGATAAAAAAGTTGATAGTGATAATGGCCCAAAGCGTGGGAATAACCAGCAGCAGCCGGCGAATGAGGTAAGCGCCCATATTTACTCCTTAGCGCCGGGCTTCCGGCAGTTTCGCCGCTTTGTTCACGTCGTACCACCAGTTGTCAAAGCCCAGTGAATAGACTGGACGTACCGTCGGGTGAGAAAACTTATCCCAGTAAGCCATGCGATCCGAGGCCATATACCACATGGGCAACTGGTAGTAATTCCAGGTTAATACGCGGTCCAGCGCTCGTCCAAGCGGCAGCAGTTTTTGCTTGTTGCCTTCAGCTTTGATCATTTGGCTAATCAGGTTATCAATCACCGGGCTGCTGACGCCAGGGCCGTTATAGGATGAGTTGATGTAGGCCGATGCCCAGGATATTTGCAGATCGCTGCCGCTCGGCCACGGCATCGCCCGCCACAGGCGCGGCATCATGTCGTAGTCGCGGGTGCGCATGCGGTTGGTAACCTGCGACATATCCACCTGGCGAATATCCATCGTCACGCCCAGGCGTTTTAAATTGTGCTGAAACGGCATTACCCACTGATTGTTTCCGGCTGAGGGCAAGAGTAGCTCGAACTGCAGCGGTTTACCGGTTTGGGCATTGACGCGCTGCTGGCCTTTCAGCACCCAGCCCGCGTCAGTCAGCAGCTTGTCCGCCTTCAGTAAATTCTCACGGTCGAAGCCGTTGCCGTTGGATTTTGGCGGTTCATAAATGGCGGTGAAAACTTCTGGCGGCAGCTCTTTTTTCATTGGGGCAAGCAGCACCAGTTCATCAGCATTGGGATAGCCGCGTGCGGCGTATTCCGTATTCTGGAAATAGCTGTTCGTACGGCTGTAAGCGCCATAAAACAGCGCTTTGTTCATCCACTCAAAATCAAACGCCAGACCGATGGCTTCGCGAACTTTGCGATCGGCAAACACCGGGCGCTGAATGTTGAACGTCAGCCAGCGTGTGTCCTGTGCGGAGTCGTTTTTCTCTTCTTCTTTGACGATGTAGTGGTTGCTGAAGTTTTTGCCGATATAACGCGTCGCCCAGTTTTTCGGGCTGCCTTCGGTACGGAAATCAAACGCACCTGCCTTAAAGGCTTCGAATGCCACGTTATCGTCGAGGTAGTAGTCGTAGCGGAGAGTATCGAAGTTCCAGCGCCCGCGGTTGACCGGCAGATTCGCCGCCCAGTAGTCCTTCACGCGGGAATAAACCACGTACTGGCCCATGCGCCAGGAGGTGATTTTATAGGGCCCGTTCGCCAGCGGTGGGGCAGAAAGCGGGTCGCTAAGCTTATGGCTGCGCCAGAATTTTTCGGGCATTACCGGCAGGGTGAACAGGCTCAGCATGTCTTCCTTGCCCGGTTTAGCCAGCTCAAAACGGACGGTAAGCGGAGCGATAGCTTTAACCGTGGTGCCTTTATAGATCAGGCGAAACTGCGGCACGCCTTCGGTCATAAATTTGTTGAAGGTAAAAGCGACATCTTCCGACGTGACTTTACTGCCATCATGAAAGCGCGCGCGTGGGTTGATGGTAACTTCAGCCCAGGAAAAGTCATCTGCGTAGCGCGCCATGTCGGCAATCAGAGGATAGTAGCTGCCGGGCTCGTCATCTGATGTGGTGAAGAGTGAGTCGTACAGCGACTCTGTGCGCACAGCAGCGTTGCCGCGCAATGCGTAGCGGTTGAAGTTATCGAAAGTGCCGAGAGCTGACAGCGTGACGCTCCCGCCTTTTGGCGCGGCGGGATTAACGTAATCGTAGTGGCTGAAGTTAATGGCGTACTTCGGTTCACCGATGACGGCAAACGCGTAGCTTTCCTTGATAGTCTGAGCCTGCGCGTTCAGGGTCAACAGCGCGAGCATCAGTAACACTGTGCGCACAACAATCACCGGGGGTTATTCCTTCTGCGGCCATTTTCGGGCAATTCACTCATCCTGTTGAATAATAAGTGACGTTCAGGTGGTTGTGAAATAATTCTCGGGCTTGCCATGGGCCTCGACCAGTTTTTCCAGCGTTAGCGGGCGGCTTATCCAGTAGCCCTGCAGGAAGTTCACGCCATGCTGGCGCAACCAATTGGCCTGTTCCTGTGTCTCTACGCCCTCTGCTACCGTGACGAGGCTCATTTTCCGGGCGAGCGTCAGCACGGCGTCCAGCACCGGGGAGGTGACCGTTTCTGTACCGATGGCGTTAACGAAACCGCGATCGATTTTCAGATAATCGAAGGAATAGCGCTGAAGATAAATCAGCGCGCTGTGTCCGGTACCGAAATCATCAATGGCAATTTCGTAACCTTCATGATGCAGCCATTCAAACAGCGTGACGGCCTGGCGCTGGTTGAGCATGTCGCGTTCGGTGATTTCCAGCACCAGCTGGAAGTAGTTCGCCGGCAGCATACTGCTGAGATCCCGCAGATCCTGTTTGAAACTCTCGGCCATCAGATGGGCAGGAGCGATATTGATTCCGAGTTTTGCCCCCGGCGGGAGCAGATTTTGCAGCGCCGGTGCGTCTTTGGCGATGAGCTCGAACAGATGACGGGTCAGCGGCACAATCAGCTGCTGGGCCTCGGCAAAGTTGATAAATGCATCAGGTGGGATCTCTCCGGCTGTCGGATGCTTCCAGCGCATCAGCACTTCCACGCCGCGGATCTGCATGCTCTCAGCTCCCACCACGGGTTGGTATACCACGTAGAACTGATTGCGCTTAATCGCAGAGGTAATTTCTTTGCCCGGGCGCAGGCGAACCGTCAGCACGTAGTAGCAGAGCAGGCCAGACAGCAGGCCGCACATCACGCCCATCAGCAGAGAAAACTGCGTATTCTCGCTGGCCCAGGTGTTGCCGTAGACGTTCACCGTTAGCGGCAAACCGTTGATTTTCGCCGTGCGAATTGGCGTATCTTTTAACAGGCTGGCCGGCTGTGGCTTAGGGCTATAGGTAGAAATGGCGGTACCGTTCGCGATCAGGGCAATGCCGCTGAACTGATTCTGCCGGGAAGAATAAAGGATCCATGGCATCAGGCTTGCATTGATCGAGGTGAATACGCCCCGATTTTCAAGCAGTGGGCTGCGTACCCAGAGGGCAAAAGCGGGGCGCTGTGGCATCATTGGTGTCCCCGGCAGGATCGTCAGATCCAGCGCTTTGCTGACGTCTACCTGCGGCACTAGCTGTTTCATTGGCACGTTCATCTCGCCCGTGGCGGAAGAGCATTTTGCGTGACCATTTTCGACCAGCAGAAAGGCGCGAACGTTAAGGCTGAAAGCCGCGCGGGAGGTGAGCTCGGAGGAGACATCAGAGCAGCGGCTCATGGTGAGAGGCTGGAGTTTATCTACGGTATTGAGCAGCTCGCCAAAATAGTTGTCCAGATACTTTTGCAGATCGTGAATGATGATATCGAACTGCTGCGCGCGCTTATGGTGGAATATCATCATCTGTACGCTGCCCGCTAACAGAGCAACGACCGCACCCAGCAGCAGGCTGGAGAAGAGGATCTTGCGACCGAGCGAGAAGTAGCGCTTGAACATAGCTTCCTGTATCCGTGATATTTAAAAAGGTAATTCAATGCTTTGGGATGCCGGGGCGCATCTTACCAGCATAGTCTATTTCGCCATCCTGGCGGGCACGGACGGGAGAAGAAAAAAAAAGCACTGCTCAGCAGTGCTTTTTTTTATTGTCTTGCTGTCGGCCAAGGGAAAACTAACAGCAAGACAGGCATCAGGAGCGGCTCAGAACGCGGCGTGCTTCGTTGTAGCGCTTGTTCCAGTAAGGCTCATTCATGCTGGAAATGGTCACACCGCTGCTGGTGGAAGCATGCACGAACTGGTTATTGCCGATGTAGATGCCAACGTGGCGGCCCGTGGATCCAGCGCGGAACAGCACTAAATCACCGGTACGCAGCTGTGTGCGCTTAATCGACTTACCCATTTCCTGCTGCTCGTAGGTGGAGCGGGGTAAATCCATGCCGAACTGTTCACGGAAAGTACGCTGAACAAAAGCGGAACAGTCGATACCGCGTTTGGTATCGCCGCCGAGGCGATATCGCACGCCTTTCCAGCTGGCGTATTGATCCATCAGGCGTGATTTCACGTCGAGATTACGCACCATGGATTCAAATTCATCCTGAGAGGCTTGCAGTGACGAAGGATCTTCGTTACTCACACCAAGTGTCTCAGAATGCATATTCTTTGCGGTGTTTGTCGTGCTACATGCAGAAAGCAGGACCGCGACTGCTACAGCGGGTATTGCCCGCAGGATATATCTCAAAATTGGTTGAGATGTGACCATGTTGATTGTTTTCCCTTGAAGTCCTTAACGATAAACATCGTTATAAAATTGCCAACCGTGAGGAGACTAAATACCTGCCATCAATGAGACAATTCCCGAAGGCTAAAATTGTGCAGTGCCGCACAAATTTATTCACTTTCTGAATAATTTATCTCTGGAATGGCAAAACGAGATTGAGATTACCCTATCGATACAGGGCTGGCTAGCGCTTTTCGGGGATTTTTTATAAGAAAATGTGATAGCGAAAGTGAGGATTTTTCTATGGCGAGAAATAGACCTGAAAATGCGCACTAATTAGCCAATTATCTCATTCTTAAGCAAATTCTGATGACGATAAAATGACGAAAAGCGTTATTTTCCCCTCAGAAAGTTCTCAGGGATCGAAAACGATCCCTGATGACCATGATTAATTTAGGTTGAAAGTTTGTTTAATTATTGTTGCGCGCGGTTGGGAGAAAACGATCAAACAGGGCGATTGTTTTATCGCTGAGCTGCGTCAACAGAATCCAGGGCATGCCAATCAAAACGGCGGTCAGCGATCCAACGGCAATATCGGTGAACCAGTGCGCACCAATCATTACGCGCGGGAAAGCAAAAACCACAAAAATAATCAGGGCTATGGTGAACGCTTTATGGCCAAAATATCGCCACATAAAGGTGGCAAATATCAGCAGCATCATCCCGTGATCGCCCGGGAAGCTGTCTTTTGACGCGTCCTTAGTCGAAATATGCAGCAGATCGCTGACCCGATAAACATTCGGGAAAAACAGCGACGGGCTTGCGCGTTTGACCGGCATTAGATGCTGGGCAAGCTGGTTCACAATCACTGCAGAAAGCAGCATGACCAGGCCAATAATAACGATCTGACGACGGCCCGCGTTATCTGCCTTCAGCCAGAAGCTGAGCATCAGGCAGCCCATGGCCAACAGCGAACAGCCATCAAAGGCGCGGTTATTGGTTATCGCGAGGAACCAGACGTAGGCCCGGCTGTCGGCCAGCCCCTGGCTGAAGAAGTGAAAAATGCCTGAATCGACAGGGAACCATAATCCATGGTTAACCGGCAAATACCAGCTCATAAACAGGGCCAGTCCGGCAATATTCAGCAGTAATATAAGAGGAAGTCGAGTTTTCATAGCATATTATTTGGATCAAATGAGCGTCGCAACATACCGACCTCAGGTTAAACGAAGTTTCAACAGAGAGGACTGCAAGGCATTCCAGTCCGTTTCGGCGTGATGAATCAGTTCAATGCGGCTGTCCGGTGGGGCGACGGACTGCGTTTCGATATGCAGATCGCTACCCTGACGATTAATTCGTACCAGCCCTTCTGCAATGCGCATCACCCCTTTCACCCGGGAAACCGGTGCCAGACGGGCCCATTCCAGCAGGCCAATGGTATCAAACTGCGTATCGGCATCGAAAATCCAGCCACAGGCATAATGCCCCTGACCGCTGTTCACGCTGCGGCGCCAGCGCTGATGCTCGGGGAGGCTCAGCGCCGCCAGGCCTCTGTTCGACGGACGGCTGTGCGAATGCGCAGCGCTTTCTGGCAGCACAGCCAGGTTACGGCGCGGTAAGTTTAGTAGCGCACCGTCAATAGCGCCCTGAGTCACTTCCACATGCTGGCGTTCACCGCCAAAGTTCGCCCACCAGTCGGCAAACGCCTGCTGACTTTCCGGTGTTGCCCGATCCTGTTTATTCGCCACAATGATGTCCGCTGCCGCAAGCTGATCGCGGAAGTTTTCGTTGGCGATGACTTTTTCATCAAGCAGTTGACGAGGATCCAGCACGCAGAGCGTGGCGCGCAAATCAATCCATGGCTCATAAACCGGGGCGGTGAGAATGTCGAGGATCTGTTTGGGATGACCCAGACCCGTTGGCTCTATCAGCAACCGATCGGGTTTGCCCTGGCGAAGCAGGGTGTTGAGCCCGACCTGCATCGGCAGGCCGTTCACGCAGCACATGCATCCACCGGGAATCTCTTTCAGCAGCGCGCCGCTGTCGGCGAGCAATGCGCCGTCGATCCCAACCTCACCGAATTCATTGACCAGCACCGCCCACTTTTCATTCGTGGGTTTGTTGGCCAGTAAATGGAGAATGGAGGTTGTCTTACCGCTGCCGAGAAAGCCTGTAATCAGATTCGTTAGCGTCACGTGGTCTCCAGGAAAAACGCGGGTAATAGTATAGCAGCGCGTTCTATCCTGGCGAAAAACGGGGGAAAAGAGAAGTCTGGCCCGCGGACAGAGCGCTACTCTGCCCGCTAAAGCGCAGGAAGTGCTAAAGATTCAGGGTTGAAATAAGCGCATGACGGGCACCGTGCTCGCAAAGTCGCCGCCAGGCCTGCTGCACGTTTTCCACAAAAGCCGCGTTCTTCACTAAATCAGTACCGAAAATTTCGCTAAGAGAGAGCAGGGCAGTGACCCGATCGGCTTCGCTGCTTGTCGACACGATAGTCTGTATTTTTTCCGCCAGCGGATCGCGCACGTCAATCGCGTTGCCGCGCTCGTCAGTGCCGCTGACATAGCGCATCCAACCGGCAACGCCGAGTGCAAGCAGCGACCAGTCGCTTCCACGCTCAAGGTGAACCCGAATCCCTTCCAGCAAGCGCTGCGGGAGCTTCTGGCTACCGTCCATTGCGATTTGCCAGGTGCGGTGTTTTAACGCCGGGTTAGTGAACCGCGTGATGAGGCTATCGGCATAAGCCTGCAAGTCAACGCCCTGGATACGCAGCGTTGGAGCCTGCTCCTGCATCATTAACTGCCGCGCTGCCTGGCGGAAATCCTCATCCTGCATGCAGTCACTGATGTGCTCGTATCCGGCTAAATAGCCCAGATATGCAAGGAATGAGTGGCTGCCGTTCAGCATTCGCAGCTTCATTTGCTCCCACGGCAGTACGTCTTCAACCAACTGGACGCCAGCAAGTTCCCATTCCGGACGGCCCGCGACAAAGTTGTCTTCGACAACCCACTGGATAAAGGGCTCGCAGCTGATGGCGCAAGGGTCGTTGACGCCAACGGCGGTGGCAATCTCGGCCAGAGATTCTTCGGTTGCCGCGGGAACGATACGATCGACCATGGTGCCGGGGAAGCTGACGTTGTCTGCGATCCACTGGGCCAGCTCCGGAGCGCGCTTGTTGGCCATCCCCAGCACCGCGTTTTTAACGACGTGCCCGTTGTCGGGAATGTTGTCGCAGGAAAGCACGGTAAACGGCGGCAGGCCACGCTCACGGCGGCGGTGCAGCGCTTCGACAAGAATGCCCGGCGCAGAATGTGGTTCAGCAGGATTTTCCAGATCGTGAACGATCCGCGGCTGCGTGACGTCAAGACGACCGGTGGCCGGATCGATGCAATACCCTTTTTCGGTAATGGTCAGAGAAACAATCGCCACCTGCGGCTCGCAGAATTTCTCAACGATCGCTGCAAGAGTATCCAGCTTTGCATTCAGGCATTCATGCACGGCACCGATGATGATCGGCTGGTTGCCGTTGGCACCTTTCTCCAGCACGGTATAAAGATGATCCTGCGCGCGCAGCTGGCTCATCAGCACGTCGCCGCTGAACAGGCTGATTTCGCACAGCCCCCAGTCGCCGCCTTTGGCGTTCAGCACCCGGTCAGTCAGCAGAGCCTGGTGGGCACGGTGGAACGCCCCAAAACCAAAGTGGATAATGCGCGAGCGCAGCTGCTGTCGGTTATAACGGGGTTGCTGCACGTTGTCGGGGAGCGTGGTTGTGGCGATCGTCTTCATTATGTAAACACCTGCGTAACCATTAATTAACAATGAGCAGTGTAAAGTTATATGACAACAAATTGAATTGGTGTGCCGTATTTATCCGGGGAATGTGAGCTGGGTCAATCAATGCCAGCACGGAAATTGACCCTCAGGCAGAAGCATGTATGGTAGTCGTCATCTGAAGGATAAATATTGGTATAACAACTTAAGAGGGTGAGACAATGGAACAAACCTGGCGTTGGTATGGACCGAATGATCCGGTTTCTCTTGATGATGTGCGCCAGGCCGGCGCGACCGGCGTGGTGACCGCGCTGCACCATATTCCGAACGGTCAGGTCTGGCCGGTCGATGAAATCAAAGCACGTCAGACGCTGCTCGCTGAAAAAGGGTTGACCTGGTCCGTGGTCGAAAGTATCCCGGTTCACGAAGAGATTAAAACCCAGTCCGGCGAGTACAAAACCTGGATTGCCAACTACCAGCAGAGCATCCGCAACCTGGCGGCCTGCGGCATTGATACCGTCTGCTACAACTTCATGCCGATTCTTGACTGGACGCGTACCGATCTGGAATACCAGCTGCCGGACGGTTCAAAAGCGCTGCGCTTTGACCAGATTGCCTTTGCCGCCTTTGAAATTCACATTCTCAAGCGCCCGGGCGCAGAGGCCGATTACAGCGCCGAAGAGCAGCAGCAGGCCAAAGAATACTTCCACGCAATGAGTGCGGCAGAGATAGAAAAACTGACCCGCAACATCATTGCTGGCCTGCCGGGTGCTGAAGAAGGCTATACCCTGGACCAGTTCCGCCAGCGTCTGGCGGAGTACGATCACATCAGCAAAGAGACGCTACGTGAAAATATGGCCGTTTTCCTGCGTGCTATCGTGCCGGTTGCTGAAGAAGCGGGCGTGCGCCTGGCGGTTCATCCTGACGATCCGCCGCGTCCAATCCTCGGCCTGCCGCGCATTGTTTCCACCATTGAAGACATGCAGTGGCTGAAAGAGACGGTCGACAGCATCTACAATGGTTTTACCATGTGTACTGGCTCTTACGGCGTACGCGCTGATAACGACCTGGTAAAAATGATTGAAACCTTCGGCGACCGTATTCACTTCACCCACCTGCGTGCGACCTGCCGTGAAGCGAATCCAAAAACCTTCCACGAAGGTTCACACTTGTACGGTGACGTGAATATGGTGGCGGTTGTGGATGCGATTCTGGCCGAAGAGTCTCGCCGTAAGAAAGCGGGCGACCTGCGTTCCATTCCGTTCCGCCCGGACCACGGTCATCAGATGCTTGACGATCTGAAGAAGAAAACCAACCCGGGTTACTCGGCGATTGGTCGTCTGAAAGGGATGGCGGAAGTGCGTGGCGTTGAGCTGGCGCTGAAGATGACAAAGTATCCAGACCTGCTGTAACAGAGTGCGCCGGATGGCGGCTGACGCCTTATCCAGCCTACAGCAAATAAGCCGTATACCTGTTAAGCACAGCGTTATCAGTCAATAAAAAAGGGCAACTCAAACGAGTTGCCCTTTTTGCGTTCTGGCTGAAATCAGTCAGCGCGACCCATATAACGTTTTTCTTCGATATGGATGCGAATTTTCTCACCCGCGCTGAGGTATTCCGGCACCTGAACAACCAAGCCGGTGGTCAGCGTCGCAGGTTTGTTGCGGGCGCTCGCTGAAGCTCCTTTAATGCCAGGAGCGGTTTCAATGATTTCCAGATCGACGGTCTGCGGCAGTTCGAGCGCCAGCAGCTGGCCGTCCCACAGCAGAACCTGCATGTCCGGCATGCCGCCTTCCGGAATGAACAGCAGCTCTTCTTCAATCTGATCTTTGGTGAAGATGTAAGGCGTGAAATCTTCTTTATCCATAAAGACGTATTCGTTGCCGTCGATATAGGAGAAGTCCACGAAACGACGGTTGAGGCTGACGGTATCAACGATATCGTCGCCCTTGAAGCGCTCTTCCACCTTCAGGCCGGTACGCACGTCGGAGAAGCGCATTTTGTACAGAGTCGCTGCACCACGGGCACTTGGGGACTGGATATCGATGTCTTTCACAATCAGCAGTTTGCCGTTGTAATTCAGCACCATACCTTTTTTAATTTCGTTCGCTCTTGGCATTGCAGTAATCCTGTTGGGTAAAGTCAAAAATATCGCGTAAAAGTACTCGTGCCGGGCCTTTCAGGCAAGTGGAATTCGCGGGATTTGTGAAAAGGTGATAAGGTGCGTTTCCGCCATAAAGAGAGAGTGAATGATGGACTGCCGACCGGACTGCGGCGCGTGTTGCACGGCACCGTCGATCTCCAGCCCTATCCCGGGAATGCCTGACGGCAAGCCCGCCAACACCCCCTGCATCCAGCTTGATGAACGCCAGCGCTGCAAGATTTTTGGCTCGCCCCTGCGGCCAAAAGTGTGCGCCGGATTGAAGCCTTCCTCAGAAATGTGCGGAACATCTAAAGTGCAGGCGATGAGCTACCTTATTCATCTGGAAGCGCTAACTGCGCCCTAAACGTCCTTAATCCGCCACAGCCCGATGGTGCTGATAACGCACATCACCAGCGCAATCCAGAATACCGCGTGGTAGCTCCAGATTTCCGCCACCACGCCCGCCATTGAACCCGCAATGATCCAGCCCACGCGGGTCGTGTTGCTGTAAAGGGTAGTCGCTGAACCGGCCTGACCGGGCATCAAATCCTGAAAATAGAGCATGCCGATACCGGCGAGGATCCCAATGTAGATGGCGTTCAACAGCTGCATGGCGAGCAGCAGCGCAGGCGAGTGTACGGTCAGCATCCCGATGTAAAAACAGAGCCCGGCAATGACCGCCACACGCATCAGGAAGCGTTTCCCAAAGCGTTTGGCGTAGTAGCCGGCAATCAGCATTGTCGGGATCTCAAGCCCCGCAGCGGTGCCCATCATCACTCCGGCGAGTTTTTCCGGTAAATGCAGCTCCTCAATAATGAACAGCGGCATATTGATAATGTAGAGGCTGTTGGTGCCCCACATCAGCGTGCAGATGCCAAACAGCAACAACGCATCACGGCGGTTGGTGCGCGGTACTTCGATATGCGTGCCTGTCACGGGGAGCTCTTTGCGCATGCTCGGCAAAAACAGCCAGACGATAAGCGCACAAACCACATAGGCCACGGCGGCTGAAAGATACATCGTCGTGAAGCCAAAACCCATCGCCAGCGCGTAGGCCAGCGGCGGCCCAACCACCCACGCCAGTGACACCTGCGCGCGCAGAATGGAACTGAACATCACCGCTTCGCGCCCGGTTTTATCGGCATGTTCGCGGGCAAGGGCAAACATCTGTGGGTTAGACGTTGACCCAAAGCTGCTCAGGAAAACACCGACGAACAGCAAAATGAAGTAGTTACGGTTCCAGGCAAACAGCACGCAGGCCATAATCCCAAGCAGGCAACAGAAGACAATCAGCTGTTTACGGTCGCCCTGTCGGTCTGAACGTCCGGCCAGAAACTGGCTGACCAGAATGCCGATCACCGCGCTGCCGGTAAAGAAGAAGCCGACCATCGCCGGACGAACGTGAACTTCATTCGTCAGAAACAGGCTCAGAGTTGGCGTTTGCAATGCGCCAGCAATGCCCGTCAGAAAGGCGACTAACAGGAAGGCCGATGAGGTCAGATCAAATCCCCGACGCGGGGCTTCTACGGTGGTGTTGGACATGTCGGATTATCAAAAAACAGGAAGACGCAGGAGTTTACGCTGGCTGTCAGAAAATAAACAGTGGATGGGTCAACTTATACACGAAAAACAAAATAGCATTTCATAATGAGAATGGCTTTCGCTGAAGGTGGCTGAACGACGCGCTGAAGCACAAGCCTGGCGTCAGCAAATGTGGCGAGAATGATAACAAAATGTGGAGTGGCTCTAACTTCTGCGATCAAAAAAACGACTTTGCTTGCGGATTAAACAGCGCTGACACAGACTCATTGAAACGTTTCAGCGTCATCTTTTCATCTTACGGGAAGCAGGGTGGCGTATTTTTTCTCATGTTGGCTGAAACGATTCAATTCAGCGAGAGAGGAGAACCATGTTCCAGTTATCAGCTCAGGATATTCATCCCGGCCAACAGGCCGGGAATAAAGAAGAGGCAATTCGCCTGGTTGCGTCAGCGCTGGTCAGCGCCGGTAACGTGGCCGACGGTTATGTTGACGGAATGCTTGCCCGCGAGCAGCAAACCTCGACGTTTCTTGGCAACGGCATCGCCATTCCACACGGCACCACCGACACCCGCGACCAGGTGCTGAAGACCGGCGTTGAGGTTTATCAGTTCCCGCAGGGCGTGGCCTGGGGCGAAGGGCAAACCGCTTACGTCGCCATCGGCATTGCCGCCAGTTCGGATGAGCACCTCGGTCTGCTGCGTCAGCTGACGCACGTGCTGAGCGATGACAGCGTGGCTGAACAGCTGAAAACCGCGACCACTGCGGAAGCGCTGCGAGCGCTGCTGATGGGTGAAAAACAAAGCGATGCGTTGAAGCTCGATAACGACACCCTGACGCTGGACGTTGATGCGGCAAGTCTGGTGACATTGCAGGCGCTGAACGCTGCACGTCTGAAGGAAGCTGGAGCCGCCGACGCGGCATTCGTGGCGCACGTCATTAATGACCAGCCGCTGAACCTGGGGCAGGGCATCTGGCTGAACGACAGTGCTGAAGGCAACCTGAAAAGCGCCGTCGCCGTTAGCCGTGCTGCAACACCGTTCAGCGTTGACGGACAATCTGCAGCGCTGCTGGTGACGGTTGCGATGGCCGACGAACAGCCGACTGCGGTCCTTAACCGCCTCAGTGCGCTGCTGCTCGACAACAAAGCTGAACGTCTGCTGAACGCCGACGCGGCAACGCTGCTGGCATTCCTGACCAGCGATGATGCGCCAGCGGACGATCTGCTGAGCGCGGAGTTTGTGGTGCGTAACGAACATGGGCTGCATGCGCGTCCGGGCACCATGCTGGTGAATACCATCAAACAATTTAACAGTGAGATTACCGTGACAAACCTCGACGGCAGCGGCAAACCTGCGAATGGTCGCAGCCTGATGAAGGTCGTGGCGCTCGGCGTGAAAAAAGGCCATCGCCTGCGCTTTACCGCCCAGGGCGAGGATGCCCAGGTGGCGCTGAATGCCATCGGTGAGGCTATCGCCTCCGGTCTTGGGGAGGGCGCGTAATGAGCAGACGTGTTGCCACAATCACCCTCAATCCGGCCTACGATTTAGTGGGGTATACCCCGGAAGTTGAACGCGGCGAAGTGAACCTGGTGCGCACCACCGGTCTGCATGCAGCGGGTAAGGGTATCAACGTTGCGAAGGTGCTGAAAGATCTCGGCATTGATGTGACCGTCGGCGGCTTCCTGGGCAAAGACAACCAGGATGGCTTCCAGCAGCTGTTCAGCGAACTCGGCATCGCCAACCGTTTCCAGGTGGTGCAGGGCCGTACCCGTATCAACGTTAAGCTGACGGAAAAAGACGGCGAAGTGACCGACTTTAACTTCTCTGGTTTCGACGTCACGCCGGGCGACTGGGAGCGTTTCGTCAACGATTCCCTGACGTGGCTGGGTCAGTTCGACATGGTCTGCGTCAGCGGCAGCCTGCCTGCGGGCGTCAGCCCGGAAGCGTTCACCGACTGGATGACGCGCCTGCGCAGCCAGTGTCCGTGCATCATCTTTGACAGCAGCCGTGAAGCGCTGGTGGCGGGCCTGAAGGCTGCGCCGTGGCTGGTGAAGCCGAACCGTCGCGAACTGGAAATCTGGGCGGGTCGCAAGCTGCCGGAAATGAAAGACGTCATTGAAGCGGCGCACGCATTGCGTGAGCAGGGCATTGCTCATGTGGTGATTTCGCTGGGCGCAGAAGGCGCGCTGTGGGTCAACGCATCCGGCGAATGGATTGCCAAACCGCCGTCCGTTGAGGTGGTGAGCACCGTGGGTGCCGGGGATTCCATGGTAGGTGGTCTGATTTACGGCCTGCTGATGCGTGAATCCAGTGAACACACGTTACGCCTGGCGACCGCGGTCGCGGCGCTGGCCGTCAGCCAGAGTAACGTCGGCATTACCGATCGTACCCAGTTGGCCGCGATGATGGCGCGCGTTGACTTACAACCCTTCAATTAACAGCAGGAGAGGCACAATGAAAACGCTGCTGATTATCGATTCCGGGCTCGGACAGGCGCGCGCCTATATGGCGAAGACCCTGCTGGCCGCGGCGGCCCACAAGGCCCATTTAGAGATTATCGACAACCCGAACGACGCCGAACTGGCAATCGTGCTGGGTTCAACGCTGCCGGCTGATAGCGCGCTGAACGGCAAGCAGGTGTACCTCGGCGATGTAAATCGCGCGGTGGCGCATCCGGAACTGTTCCTGAGCGAAGCTAAATCGCACGCCACGCCGTATGCAACGCCTGCGTCAATTGCGCCCGCAGCGAAAAGCGGTGCCAAACGTATTGTTGCCGTAACGGCCTGCCCGACGGGCGTCGCGCACACCTTTATGGCGGCTGAAGCGATTGAAACCGAAGCCAAAAAACGCGGCTGGTGGGTGAAAGTGGAAACCCGTGGCTCCGTAGGCGCAGGCAATGCGATTACGCCCGAAGAAGTGGCTGAAGCGGATCTGGTGATTGTCGCGGCGGATATCGAAGTGGATCTGGCGAAGTTTGCCGGCAAGCCGATGTATCGCACCTCTACCGGCCTGGCGCTGAAGAAAACGGCGCAGGAGCTGGACAAAGCGCTGGTGGAAGCCGAGCCGTACAAACCTGCGGGTAACGCTCAGGCCGCGGCGAATGAAGGCAATAAGAAAGGCGGTGCCTACAGCCACCTGCTGACGGGCGTGTCCTATATGCTGCCGATGGTGGTTGCAGGCGGCCTGTGTATCGCGCTCTCCTTTGCCTTCGGGATCACCGCATTTAAAGAAGAGGGTACGCTTGCGGCCGCGCTGATGCAGATCGGCGGCGGTTCAGCCTTCGCGCTGATGGTGCCTGTGCTGGCGGGGTACATCGCGTTCTCGATTGCTGACCGTCCGGGCCTGACTCCAGGTCTTATCGGCGGTATGCTGGCCGTCAGCACCGGGTCTGGTTTTATTGGCGGCATCATCGCCGGTTTCCTTGCCGGTTACGTCGCGAAAATGATCAGCACCAAAGTGAAGCTGCCCCCAAGCATGGAGGCGCTGAAACCGATCCTGATTATTCCGCTGCTCTCAAGCCTGATCGTTGGCCTGGCAATGATTTACCTGATTGGTAAACCGGTAGCCGGTATTCTGGCTGGCCTGACCCACTGGCTGCAAACCATGGGCACGGCAAATGCGGTACTGCTTGGCGCAATCCTTGGCGGCATGATGTGTACCGACATGGGGGGCCCGGTGAACAAAGCGGCGTATGCGTTTGGCGTCGGTCTGCTCAGTACGCAAACCTATGCTCCGATGGCCGCGATTATGGCCGCAGGCATGGTGCCACCGCTGGCGCTCGGCCTGGCAACGATTGTTGCGCGCAATAAGTTCGATAAAGCGCAGCGCGAAGGCGGGAAAGCGGCGCTGGTACTCGGCCTGTGCTTCATCACCGAAGGGGCAATTCCGTTCGCGGCCCGTGACCCGATGCGCGTTCTGCCATGCTGCATCGTTGGCGGCGCGGTGACCGGCGCTATCTCAATGGCAATTGGTGCGAAGCTGATGGCACCGCACGGCGGTCTGTTTGTTCTGCTGATCCCTGGCGCAATCACGCCGGTGCTGGGTTACCTGATGGCGATTGTCGCCGGTACGCTGGTGGCGGGACTCTCTTACGCGGTGCTGAAGCGCCCGGAAGCTGAGGTGGTAGCGAAAGCTGCCTGAAAGCGAACTTAATGAAAAAGGGCCGATTTCGGCCCTTTTTCATGCCTGATGGCGCTTTGCTTATCAGATCTACAGGAACGGCTGGTTTTGTAGGCCGGATAAGGCGTCTCGCCGCCATCCGGCAAAAGTGAGTAAGCAAAGGGTCGACACGGTCGGCCCTTTTTGTCTTTATGCCGCGACTTCAGCGGTCTGCTGCGCCTTCAGCCAGGCAATCTCTTCGGCCCAGATATCCGGGTTTACGGTTTCCAGAATCAGCGGAATGCCGTCGAAGCGGCTGTCCTGCATGATCCAGCGGAAGCAGTCGTGGCCGATATTACCTTCGCCGAGGCTGTGGTGGCGGTCGACGCGGCTGCCAAAGGTGCTTTTCGCATCGTTAAGGTGCATACCGCGCAGGTACTGGAACCCGACGATACGTTCAAAATCCTCGAAGGTTTTCTCGCAGGCTTCCGCAGTGCGCAAATCGTAGCCAGCTGCAAAAGCGTGGCAGGTATCGATGCACACGCCGACGCGGGATTTGTCTTCCACGCCATCAATAATGGCGGCGAGGTGTTCAAACTCAAAGCCGAGATTGCTGCCCTGACCGGCGGTATTTTCAATCACCGCCACCACGCCTTCGGTTTGCGACAGCGTAATGTTAATGGATTCCGCGATGCGCGCCAGGCAGTCGTCTACCGCAATCTGCATCAGGTGGCTGCCCGGGTGGAAGTTCAGCAGGGAAAGGCCGAGCTGCTCGCAGCGCTGCACTTCATCGAGGAAGGCTTCGCGGGATTTTTCCAGCGCGTCAGCCACCGGGTGGCCGAGGTTAATCAGGTAGCTGTCGTGCGGCAGGATTTGCGCGGAGGTAAAGTTGTATTTTTCGCAGGCGGCTTTGAAATCGTCAATGACGTCGCTGGTCAGCGGAGCCGCGCGCCACTGGCGCTGGTTTTTAGTGAACAGGGCAAATGCGGTGGCTTCAAGCTCTGCGGCGCGAATGGCAGCATTGGCAACACCGCCGGAGGCGCTGACGTGTGCTCCGATATATTTCATAGAAAACTCCTGTTAAACCCGCCGGTGGGGGAAGTGCATAGCAAGTGCTAATGATAGCGGGTTAACAGGAGTGTGATACAGCGCTTTATGCCATCAGGGCATGAACCGCCACGTTAATCATACCGCCGCCGACAATCAGCCAGCCGAACAGCACCAGCGCCATCAAGAGCGGTTTTGCTCCGGCTTTTTTCAGCGCGCTAACGTGGGTGGTAAGGCCAAGTGCCGCCATCGCCATTGCCAGCAGAACGGTGTCGAGCGTGACCAGCATGTCGACTACGGCCTTCGGCAGCAGGTGGAAGCTGTTGAAAATCGCCACCACGATAAACAGGATCGCGAACCACGGAATGGTGATTTTACTTTTCTCGCCGTTTTTAGCCGGGGAGAGTTGTTTCACGCGCGCCGCCAGAATCAGCAGGAACGGCGCGAGCATCATCACGCGAAGCATTTTGGCGATCACCGAAGCGTTTTCTGCATCCGGGCTGATGGCATGGCCCGCCGCCACAACCTGCGCGACTTCATGGATGGTCGAGCCCATGTAAATGCCATAGGTTTCCGGGCTGAACCAATGTGCAAGCACCGGGTACATCGCGGGGTAGAGGAAAATACCAATGGTGCCGAAAATGACCACGGTGGCGACCGCGACCGTCACTTTGCTGGATTCCGCTTTCAGGACGGGTTCCGTCGCCAGCACCGCCGCCGCGCCGCAGATGCTGCTGCCCGCGCCAATCAGCCAGCTGGTGTGCTTGTCCAGGCCAAATACTTTCTGTCCAAGGAAAGACGCCAGGACAAAGGTGCTGGTGAGCGTCAGTACGTCGATGGCGATGCCGCTGAAGCCAACGTCAGCAATTTGCGAAAACGTCAGGCGGAAGCCATAAAGAATGATACCCAGACGCAGCAGGTGCTGCTTGGCGAACAGGACGCCGCCGTCGCAGCGCTGCCAGATTTTTGGGTAAACCGTATTGCCAATTACCATGCCGAGCAGGATAGCCATTGTCAGTGCGCTAAAGCCCGCGCCAGCGATTGCCGGGATGCTGCCGGTCCACAGCGCCGCGCCGGTAATCAGTGCGGTCAGAGCCAGGCCAGGAACAAAATGCCTAATCGGATGGCGGCGTGGGGTGAGAGTGAGTGCTGTCATAACCTTCTCCTTTATCTGGGCAAAAGGTTACGTCGCGCTGGTTTAAAAATAAAATTGATTATATATTTATAATTAATCTGAATAAGTGGTAAGTGAGCGTCCAATATGCACATCACCCTACGCCAGCTGGAAGTGTTTGCTGAAGTGCTGAAAAGCGGGTCAACAACGCAGGCTTCTCAAATGCTGTCGCTTTCGCAGTCAGCGGTCAGCGCCGCGTTAACCGATCTGGAGGGCCAGCTTGGTGTACAGCTTTTCGACCGGGTCGGCAAACGACTGGTGGTCAACGAACACGGCCGTCTGCTGTATCCGCGTGCGCTGGCAACGCTTGAGCAGGCGACCGAAATCGAGCAGCTGTTCCGGGAAGACAATGGCGCTATCCGGGTGTTCGCCAGCAGCACCATCGGCAACTATATCCTGCCGGAAATTATCGCCCGCTATCGTCGTGATTTCCCGGCGCTGCCGCTGGAGCTTAGCGTCGGCAACAGTCAGGACGTCATCAATGCCGTCAGTGATTTTCGCGTGGATATCGGCCTTATTGAAGGGCCGTGTCACGCAGCAGAAATCATTGCCGAGCCCTGGCTGGAAGATGAGCTGGTGGTATTTGCCGCCCCGGGTTCGCCGCTGATGAACGAAAAGGTGACGCTGGCAAGGCTTGCTGAAGCGCCGTGGATCCTGCGCGAACATGGTTCCGGCACGCGTGAAATTGTTGATTATCTCTTGCTTTCACATCTCCCAGAGTTTCACCTCGGCATGGAGCTTGGCAACTCAGAAGCCATCAAACACGCGGTGCGTCATGGGCTTGGCATCAGCTGCCTGTCGCGGCGGGTCATTGCAGAGCAGCTCGACAGCGGCACGCTCGTGGAGGTGCCGATCCCGCTTCCTCACCTGACGCGAAAGCTGTGGCGCATTCACCATCGCCAAAAACATCTCTCTAACGCGTTGCAGCGTTTCTTACGCTACTGCGATGTCTGAGGCGCTGGCGAAGCGACGTGATAAGGGCTTTACTTATAATTTGCGTCTCATCATGAAGCTCTCTTATAAGTGCGCATTTCAACCGGAAGGATCCCCTTTCGTCTGCTACAATCGCGCCTCATTTTTTGGAAGGACAGCATTTTCCCATGGTTTCTGAAACTAAAACCACAGAAGCGCCCGCGCTACGCCGCGAACTCAAGGCGCGTCACCTGACGATGATCGCCATTGGTGGCTCCATCGGTACAGGGCTATTCGTTGCCTCCGGGGCAACCATTTCGCAGGCGGGCCCCGGCGGCGCGCTGCTTTCTTATATTTTGATTGGCCTGATGGTGTACTTCCTGATGACAAGCCTCGGCGAACTGGCAGCCTATATGCCGGTGTCAGGCTCGTTTGCCACTTACGGTCAGAACTATGTAGAAGAAGGCTTTGGCTTCGCGCTGGGCTGGAACTACTGGTACAACTGGGCGGTGACCATCGCCGTTGACCTCGTGGCCGCCCAGCTGGTGATGAACTACTGGTTCCCGGAAACGCCGGGCTGGATCTGGAGCGCGCTGTTCCTCGGCATCATGTTCCTGCTGAACTGGATCTCCGTGAAAGGCTTTGGTGAAGCTGAATATTGGTTCTCGCTGATCAAAGTGACCACCGTCGTTATCTTTATCATCGTCGGCGTCATGATGATCGTCGGCATCTTCAAAGGTGCACAGCCGGTCGGCTGGAGCAACTGGACAACCGGCGACGCGCCATTTGCCGGGGGCTTTGCGGCGATGATTGGCGTGGCGATGATTGTCGGCTTCTCCTTCCAGGGCACCGAGCTGATTGGTATCGCTGCGGGAGAATCCGAAGATCCGGAGAAGAACATTCCGCGCGCGGTGCGTCAGGTGTTCTGGCGTATCCTGCTGTTCTATGTGTTCGCCATCCTGATTATCAGCCTGATCATTCCTTATACCGATCCGAGCCTGCTGCGTAACGACGTGAAGGATATCTCCGTCAGCCCATTCACGCTGGTGTTCCAGCACGCGGGTCTGCTGTCGGCGGCGGCGGTGATGAACGCCGTTATCCTGACGGCGGTGCTGTCGGCGGGTAACTCCGGGATGTATGCATCCACGCGTATGCTTTACACCCTGGCCTGCGACGGCAAAGCGCCGCGTATTTTTGCGAAGCTTTCCCGAGGCGGTGTACCGCGTAACGCACTGTATGCGACCACGGTGATTGCGGCGCTCTGTTTCCTGACCTCCATGTTCGGCAACCAGACCGTTTACCTGTGGCTGCTGAATACCTCCGGGATGACGGGCTTTATCGCGTGGCTCGGCATTGCCATCAGCCATTACCGTTTCCGTCGCGGCTATGTGATGCAGGGGAATGACATCAACAACCTGCCGTACCGTTCGGGCTTCTTCCCGCTGGGGCCAATCTTCGCGTTCGTGCTGTGCCTGATTATCACGCTCGGCCAGAACTACGAAGCGTTCCTCAAAGACACCATCGACTGGGGCGGCGTGGCGGCGACCTACATCGGCATCCCGCTGTTCCTGGTTATCTGGTTCGGCTACAAGCTGGCGAAGGGCACCCATTTCGTTCGTTACAGCGAAATGCACTTCCCGGAGCGCTTTAAGAAGTAATTAACTTAAAGCAGTCTGAAAACCCTCCCATGCGGAGGGTTTTTTTATGCCCGGGCAATAGCTTCTGGACATAATTGCTCACAATTTAATTGATAATTGTTATCATTCTCTTTATCATCTTGGCACTTTCAGGATGAAGCCACTCTCCCGCATCTTGTCCGGGGACGCCAACGGACCAGGGTGACCAGCCACATCTCTCATATTGCTCTTTTTTACGCTCGCCTCGACTGGCGGGGGTTTTGTGGTTGTTTCACCTCATGGAGAATGGAAATGTTCAGATTGAATCCTCTTGTCCGGAGCGGATTATGCGCTTCTGCATTCACGCTGGCGCTGCCGGTTATGGCCGCCAGCGATGACGAAACGCTGGTGGTGACCGCCGCCGCAACGGAGCAGAGCGTCAAGGACGCCCCGGCAAGCATCAGCGTGATCACGCAGCAGGACCTTCAGCGCCGTCCGGTGCAGAATCTGAAAGACGTTTTACAGGATGTTCCGGGCGTGCAGCTCACCAACGAAGGCGACAACCGCAAAGGCGTCAGCCTGCGCGGGCTCGACAGCAGCTATACGCTCATTCTGGTGGACGGCAAGCGCGTGAACTCCCGCAACGCCGTGTTCCGCCACAATGATTTTGATCTCAACTGGATCCCGGTGGATGCCATCGAGCGTATCGAAGTCGTTCGCGGGCCGATGTCGTCGCTTTACGGATCGGATGCCCTTGGCGGTGTGGTGAACATCATCACCAAAAAAATCGGCCAGAAGTGGCACGGCACGCTCACCGCCGATACCACGATTCAGGAACATCGCGACCGTGGTGATACCTGGAACGGCCAGTTCTTTACCAGCGGCCCGCTGATTGATGGCGTGCTGGGCATGAAGGCCTACGGCAATCTCTCGAAACGCGAGAAAGACGAGCAGCAAAAATCAGCGACCTCCAGCACCGGTGAATCACCGCGCATTGAGGGCTACACCAGCCGCGATGGCAACGTCGAATTTGCCTGGACACCGAACGATAATCACGATTTCACCGCAGGCTACGGTTTCGACCGCCAGGACCGCGATTCCGACTCGCTCGATAAAAACCGCCTTGAGCGTCAGAACTACTCGCTGAGCCACAATGGCCGCTGGGATATGGGCAACAGCGAGCTGAAGTTCTACGGCGAGAAAGTGGATAACAAAAATCCGGGACAGGCGGGCGTAATCACCTCTGAAAGCAACTCCATCGACGGCAAATACGTGCTGCCTCTGAGTCCCATCAATCAGCTGCTGACCGTTGGCGGCGAGTGGCGCCACGACAAGCTGAACGATCCGGTGAATTTGCAGGGCAGCGGTAACACTTCTGCCAGCCAGTACGCGCTGTTTATTGAAGACGAATGGCGGATTTTCGAGCCGCTGGCGTTGACCACCGGCGTACGTATGGACGACCACGAAACCTACGGCGATCACTGGAGCCCGCGTGCGTATCTGGTTTATACCGCGACCGATACCATCACCGTGAAGGGCGGCTGGGCCAACGCTTTTAAAGCGCCTTCACTACTGCAGCTTAGCCCGGACTGGACAACCGGTTCCTGCCGCGGAGCCTGTGAAATCGTCGGTAGCCCGGACCTGAAGCCGGAAACCAGTGAAAGTTACGAGCTTGGCCTCTATTACGCCGGGGAAGAGGGCTGGCTGGAAGGGGTGCAGGGCAGCATCACGACCTTCCAGAATAACGTGGACGATCGCATCAGCATCAGCCGTACCGGTAATGTGGATCAGGCGAAAGATTACCCGAACTACGTAGGGCTGAACGCCGATGGCGAACCGATTTTCCGTTACTACAACGTCAATAAAGCGCGTATTCGCGGCGTGGAAACGGAGCTGAAAGTGCCGTTGGCGGAAGACTGGAAAGTGACGCTGAACTACACCTATAACGATGGGCGTGACCTCAGCAACGGCGGCGACAAACCGCTGTCAGAGCTGCCGTTCCACACCGCCAACGGCGTCGTGGACTGGCAGGCAACACAGGACTGGTCCTTCTACGTGCAGGCAAACTACTCAGGTGAGAAACGGGCGATGACGAACGGTGGGGCAACGCCTGGTGGGTACGTTATCTGGAACACCGGCGGCGCATGGCAGGCGACGAAAAACGTCAAACTGCGTGCGGGCGTGATGAACCTGATGGATAAAGATCTGGGCCGCGACGACTACAGCTACAACGAAGATGGACGCCGTTACTTTATGGCGTTGGATTACCGTTTCTGATGGTTTGAAAGGCTCGCGGAAACTGTAGCCCCGGTAAGCATAGTGTAGCGCCGCAGGGGAAATTGCCGGGCGGCGCTGCGTTTGCCCGGCCTACGATTTATCCGCTGGGGCGCTACTTCAACAAATGCTGCGCATGGAAGCGCAGATGATCTTCGATAAAGGACGCGATAAACCAGTAGCTGTGATCGAACCCTGACTGAATGCGCAGCGTCAGCGGCCATTCGCTCTGGCGCGCGGCTTCGGCCAGTACGGCTGGCTGCAGCTGGTCGGCCAGAAACTGGTCGCTGTCACCCTGATCGATAAGCGTTGGAATAGCGCTTTTCGCGTCGCTTTTCAGCATCAGCGCGCAGCTGTCCCATTCTGCCCATTTCGTTTTGTCCTCTCCGAGATACGCGCTGAACGCTTTTTGTCCCCATGGCACGCGGGTCGGGTTCACGATAGGTGCAAAGGCTGACACGCTGCTGTACCTGCCCGGATTTTTCAGCGCCAGAATCAGCGCACCGTGACCGCCCATTGAATGGCCGGAAATCGCACAGCGCTCCGCCACGCTGAACTGTGACTGAATCAGCGCGGGTAGCTCGTCACGCAGATAATCATACATGCGGTAGTGTATAGCCCACGGTGCCTGGGTTGCATTGAGATAAAACCCGGCGCCCTTGCCAAGATCGTAATTATCGTCATCGGCGACGTCATCGCCCCGGGGGCTGGTGTCGGGCATCACTAACACGATGCCGAGCTCAGCGGCGACACGCTGCGCTCCGGCTTTGGTGGCGAAATTTTCATCGGTGCAGGTCAGGCCGGAAAGCCAGTAAAGTACCGGTGGTGGTGTGGATTCGCGCGGTGGCGGCAGAAAAATGCTGAACGTCATCGCGCAGTTCAGCGTGGTGGAGTCGTGCCGCCAGCGTTGCTGCCAGCCTTCAAAACAGCGGTGCTCTTCGAGCAGTTCCATGCAGGGCTCCCGGATATGAACTGAAAAAAGGTCTGCTTCATCATACAGATCGTGCGCGCGAATGCGTAACTTTCACTTCCGCACAAAGACGACATGTTGCATCATAAAAGCAACTTTACATTAACATATGGATTGAACATGGCGCTACGTACCGCGCTGAGCGGCTTTATTATGCTGGTGGTGGCGATGGGAATAGGGCGTTTTGCCTTTACGCCACAGGTGCCGCTGATGATCGCCGACGGACAGCTGACGCTGACCAGCGCCGGACTGGTGGCAGCGATGAACTACCTTGGCTATTTACTTGGCGCCTGGGATGCGATGCGTGCGCATCGAGGCGTGGAAGGGCGCCTGTATGCCGGGATTCTCGGCGCTGTCTTACTGACGTTTCTCTCTGCATGGGTGGATAACGCCTGGCTACACGGCGTGCTGAGGCTGGTCATTGGCGCGATGAGCGGTTGGGCAATGGTGCTGACGGCTGCCTGGACAAATGAACGTCTGGCCCATGCCGGGAAACCGGGGCTCAGCGCTGCGGTGTTCGCCGGGCCGGGGGCGGGGATTGCTCTGAGCGGGCTGCTGGCGGTCTGGATCCATTCGCGGCATCTGAGCGCAGCGGAAGGCTGGTTGCTCTATGGCCTGCTGGCGTTAATCCTGATCGCATTTGTGTCCCGCTGGTTGCCGAAGCCTGGCGATTTTCACCGGCCTGGCGGGCAGCCTGAGCCTTTACGGCTGACGTCGAATCTGAAGCGGCTGGTCTGGAGCTACAGCCTGGCAGGCTTCGGCTATATTCTTCCGGCGACGTTTTTATCGCAAATGGCGGCGGCACGCTTTCCAGGAAGCCTGTTTGCGCAGTTCCTATGGCCGGTATTTGGCGCAGCGGCGGTGGTCGGCATTGGGCTAAGTATTTTGCTACGCGGCGTGGGCCATAGCTATCAGCGTCTGGCGATTGTGCTGTGGCTTCAGGGCGCAGGCGTGCTTGCCGCCTGGCTGGTGCCGGGCATGAGTGGGCTGGTCATCGGAGCGCTGCTGGTTGGCGGTGGCTTTCTCTGTGCGGTTCAGCTTTCGTTACTGTATGGGCGAGAACTTGCGCCACAGCACACCCGGTATATGGCTGGTTTACTGACTACGGGCTACGCTGTCGGGCAGCTCATCGGGCCGATGACTTCCGCACTTTCCACCTGGCTGACGCAGCGTCTGGAACCGGCACTTGGCGTGGCGGCTATCGCGCTGCTGATCGGCGGGGCGCTGGTCTGGCGACCCGGTACGAAAGGTTAAGCCAATTTCAATAATTATCGCTGTGAATACTGGATTCTGTGCGCGGCCTCACGCACAATGAGTGTTCACTTTGCCCCCAGACGCAAAGGTCGCCACACCTGCAGGAGAAAAAGAATGCCATCACTGAGTAAAGAAGCCGCTCTGGTTCATGAGGCGCTGCTGGCGCGTGGACTGGAAACCCCACTGCGTCCGCCCGTTGAGATGGACAATGAGTCGCGCAAGCGTCTGATTGCCGAGCATATGACCGAAATTATGCAGCTGCTCAATCTCGACCTCAGCGATGACAGCCTGATGGAAACGCCGCATCGCATCGCAAAAATGTACGTCGATGAAATTTTCTCCGGCCTCGATTACGCCAATTTCCCAAAAATCACCGTCATTGAGAATAAAATGAAGGTGGATGAAATGGTGACCGTGCGCGATATCTCGATGACCAGCACCTGCGAGCATCACTTTGTGACCATCGACGGCAAAGCCACCGTGGCCTATATCCCGAAAGACACGGTGATTGGTCTGTCAAAAATCAACCGCATCGTGCAGTTCTTCGCCCAGCGTCCGCAGGTTCAGGAACGTCTCACTCAGCAGATCCTGACGGCGTTACAGACTCTGCTCGGCACGAATAACGTGGCGGTGTCCATTGATGCGGTGCATTACTGCGTGAAGGCGCGCGGCGTGCGTGACGCAACCAGCGCCACCACCACCACATCACTCGGTGGCCTGTTTAAGTCCAGCCAGAACACTCGCCAGGAGTTTCTGCGCGCCGTTCGTCACCACAACTGATTGATTAAGCAGGTATCCGATGGAGCGTAACGTCACGCTGGATTTTGTTCGCGGCGTTGCCATTCTTGGGATCCTGCTTCTTAATATTTCCGCCTTTGGTCTGCCGAAGGCGGCTTACCTCAACCCCGCCTGGTATGGCGCTATTACCCGCAGCGATGCCTGGACATGGGCCGTTCTTGACCTCTTTGCGCAGGTTAAATTCCTTACGCTATTTGCTTTGCTGTTTGGTGCGGGTCTGCAACTTTTACTTCCTCGTGGTAAGCGCTGGATCCAGTCCCGACTCACGCTGCTGGCGCTGCTCGGCTTTGCCCATGGTCTGCTTTTCTGGGATGGCGATATTCTGCTGGCTTATGCGCTGGTGGGGCTGGTGTGCTGGCGCATGGTGCGCGAAGCGCAGAGTGTGAAATCCATGTTCAATACCGGCGTGGTGCTTTATCTCATAGGTATTGCGGTACTGGTGCTGCTGGGTCTGATCTCCGGCGATGCGCCAAACCGTTCGTGGGTGCCGGGACCGGCGAACCTGCAACTTGAACAATACTGGAAGCTGAAAGGCGGCGTTGAGGCCATCAGCAATCGTGCCGATATGCTTTCCGACAGCCTGCTGGCGCTGGGGGCGCAGTACGGCTGGCAGCTGGCGGGGATGATGCTGATGGGGGCGGCACTGATGCGCAGCGGCTGGCTGAAGGGCCAGTTTAGCCTGTCACATTACCGTCGCGTCGGCGGGCTGCTCATTGCCATTGGCATCCTGATTAACTTACCGGCAATTATTGCACAGTGGCATTTTGCCTGGTCATATCGCTGGTGTGCGTTTCTGTTACAGGCCCCGCGCGAGCTGAGCGCTCCGTTTCAGACCATCGGCTACGCTGCGCTGGCGTACGGCTTCTGGCCGCAAATCTGTGCTTCCCGTCTGGTTGGGGCGATTACCTGTGTGGGGCGCATGGCGCTTTCCAACTATCTGCTGCAAACGCTTATCTGCACCACGCTGTTCTACCGCTTTGATCTGTTTATGAAATTCGACCGGCTCGCGCTGCTTGCTTTCGTGCCTGTCATCTGGCTGGTCAATCTCTTCTTCTCCGTTATCTGGCTGCGTTATCACCGCCAGGGACCCGTGGAGTGGCTGTGGCGTCAGTTGACCGCACGGGCCGCAGGGGTATCTATTTCAAAAACATCCAGATAACGATCTGGATCACAATCATTAACAAAACGGATGTAACCGTTTCCATCAGTGTGACCTTCTTCACGTAGTCCTTGCCGCGTCGCTGCGAGAATAGCCACCTTGCTCAACACAGGGGGTGACCGTGAGTCGCTGCCATTTTCAACAGGACGGTGGTTATGATCACCATTCGTGATGTGGCCCGCCATGCGGGCGTTTCCGTCGCGACCATTTCCCGCGTGCTCAATAACAGCCCGCTCGTCAGTCCTGAAACGCGCGAACTGGTGATGAAAGCCGTCACGGAGCTGGGCTACCGGCCCAATGCTAACGCCCAGGCGCTGGCGACCCAGGTCAGCGATACCATCGGCGTGGTGGTGATGGACGTATCGGATGCGTTTTTTGGTGCGCTGGTGAAAGCCGTCGATACCGTGGCCCAGCAGTGTCAGAAAAACGTGCTGATTGGCAATAGCTATCATGAAGCAGAAAAAGAGCGTAACGCCATTGAGGTGCTGATTCGCCAGCGCTGTAACGCGCTGATAGTGCACTCCAAAGCCCTGAGCGACGCGGAGCTTGGCGAATTTATGGATCAGATCCCCGGCATGGTGCTGATCAATCGGATCGTACCGGGCTATGAGTATCGCTGCGTGGGGCTTGATAACGTCAGCGGGGCAATGATGGCCACGCGCATGCTGCTTAATCAGGGCCACACGCGGGTCGGCTACCTGGCGTCGAGTCATCACATTGAAGATAACCAGATGCGTCAGGAAGGCTGGCTGCGGGCGATGAGCGAGCAGGGTATTGCCGCACCTGAAGCCTGGATCGGCACCGGCACGCCAGATTTACAGGGCGGAGAAGCGGCGATGGTGGAACTGCTCGGGCGCAATCAGGGCCTGACGGCGGTGTTCGCCTATAACGACAACATGGCAGCCGGCGCGTTGACCACGCTGAAGGACAACGGCATTGCGGTGCCGCTGCATCTGTCATTGATTGGTTTTGATGATATTCCCATCGCCCGTTACACCGATCCGCAATTGACCACCGTGCGCTATCCGATCGTTTCCATGGCGAAACTGGCAACGGAGCTGGCGCTGATGGGCGCGGCGGGGAAGCTGAACAGGGCGGCAACTCACTGTTTTATGCCAACGTTAGTGCGTCGTCATTCGGTGGCGCTAAAGCAATCTGTGGGGTCGATCACTAACTTATAACGTGCAGCGATGTAACCGCTTTCAATTTGTGAGTAAATTCACAGTATCTTAACATTCGCCTGTCTATGATGTCAGCGTTTGTAAGGCTGAAACGCTATGTAACGGTGATTAATCGGTTTTTATATAGCAACAGAGCGCTAAACAATCAATTAAACGCACGTCTGGAGCGTTACTGAACACGGAAGATGGTTTTGGATAAATTTAACTTCGGCGGTCAGTAACAATTTCATAACGTTGTGCCTGCCGATAATAAGCTACCCTGCATAAAAATAACCGGAGATACCATGAATAAGAAGGTGTTAACCCTGTCCGCTGTGATGTCTTGCATGTTGTTCGGTGCCGCTGCTCATGCAGCAGATACCCGTATTGGCGTCACCATCTACAAATACGACGATAACTTCATGTCTGTGGTGCGCAAGGCTATCGAGAAAGACGGCAAAGCAGCCCCGGATGTTCAGCTGCTGATGAACGACTCGCAGAACGACCAGTCAAAACAGAACGACCAGATTGACGTCCTGTTGGCGAAAGGCGTGAAAGCGCTGGCGATCAACCTTGTTGACCCGGCTGCGGCAGGCACCGTTATCGAAAAAGCACGTGGTCAGAATGTGCCGGTGGTGTTCTTCAACAAAGAGCCGTCCCGCAAAGCGCTGGACAGCTACGACAAAGCCTTCTACGTCGGCACCGACTCTAAAGAGTCCGGCGTGATTCAGGGCGACCTGATTGCTAAACACTGGGCGGCTAACCCGTCATGGGACCTGAACAAAGACGGTCAGATCCAGTTCGTGCTGCTGAAAGGCGAGCCGGGTCACCCGGATGCGGAAGCGCGTACCACCTACGTTATCAAAGAGCTGAACGAGAAGGGCCTGAAAACCCAGCAGCTGCAGCTGGATACCGCGATGTGGGATACCGCTCAGGCGAAAGACAAAATGGACGCGTGGCTGTCTGGCCCGAACGCCAACAAAATTGAAGTCGTTATTGCGAACAACGATGCGATGGCAATGGGTGCAGTAGAAGCGCTGAAAGCGCACAACAAATCCAGCATTCCTGTGTTTGGTGTGGATGCCCTGCCTGAAGCGCTGGCGCTGGTGAAATCTGGTGCAATGGCCGGTACCGTGCTGAACGATGCAAACAACCAGGCGAAAGCCACCTTCGATCTGGCGAAAAACCTGGCGGAAGGCAAAGAAGCGGCCGCTGGTACCAACTGGAAAATCGACAACAAAATTGTTCGCGTACCTTACGTTGGTGTGGATAAAGACAATCTGGACCAGTTCATCGGTAAGTAATATTTAATTTCGCAGTCTTTGAAATATCTCCCGTGCTGGATGGTCAGCACGGGAAAACATTCGCGCAGCCAGGGTTAACTATGGTCAGCAATAAAACAGAATCGTCAGGCGAATACTTGTTGGAAATGAGCGGTATCAACAAGTCATTTCCCGGCGTTAAAGCGCTCGATAATGTTAATTTGAAAGTCCGTCCTCACTCTATTCATGCTTTAATGGGGGAGAACGGCGCGGGCAAATCAACATTATTAAAATGTTTGTTTGGGATCTACCAAAAAGATTCCGGTAGCATTATTTTTCAGGGTAAAGAGATCGATTTCCACTCCGCCAAAGAAGCACTGGAAAACGGTATTTCGATGGTACACCAGGAGTTAAACCTGGTTCTCCAGCGTTCAGTTATGGATAACATGTGGCTCGGCCGTTATCCGAACAAAGGTATGTTTGTCGATCAGGACAAAATGTACCGTGATACCAAAGCGATTTTCGACGAGCTGGATATTGATATCGATCCGCGCGCCCGCGTGGGAACATTATCCGTCTCGCAAATGCAGATGATTGAAATTGCGAAAGCATTCTCCTATGACGCCAAAATCGTCATTATGGATGAACCGACTTCTTCCTTAACGGAAAAAGAGGTCAATCACCTGTTTAAAATTATCCGTAAGCTGAAAGAGCGTGGCTGCGGCATTGTGTATATCTCGCACAAAATGGAAGAGATCTTCCAGCTGTGCGATGAAATCACCGTTCTGCGCGACGGGCAGTGGATTGCCACTCAGCCGCTGGAAGGGCTGGATATGGACAAGATCATCGCCATGATGGTAGGCCGTTCATTGACTCAGCGCTTCCCGGAAAAACACAACACGCCGGGTGAAACCATTCTCGAAGTGCGTAACCTGACCTCGCTGCGACAGCCTTCGATTCGTGACGTTTCGTTTGACCTGCGCAAAGGGGAAATCCTCGGCATCGCCGGGCTGGTTGGCGCGAAGCGTACCGACATCGTGGAAACGCTGTTCGGCATTCGTGAGAAATCTGGCGGCACGATTATGCTGCACGGCAAAAAGATTAATAACCACAGCGCCAACGAAGCCATTAACCACGGCTTTGCGCTGGTGACGGAAGAGCGCCGCTCCACCGGGATCTACGCCTATCTGGATATCGGCTTTAACTCGCTGATTTCCAATATTAAGAAATATAAAGGTAAAGTCGGTCTGCTGGATAATTCCCGGATGAAGAGTGATACCCAGTGGGTCATTGACTCAATGCGTGTAAAAACGCCGGGACATCACACGCAAATTGGTTCGCTGTCAGGCGGTAACCAACAAAAAGTCATTATTGGACGCTGGTTATTAACCCAGCCGGAAATTTTAATGCTTGATGAACCGACGCGCGGGATCGACGTTGGCGCCAAGTTTGAAATTTATCAGCTGATTGCGGAGCTGGCGAAAAAAGAGAAGGGGATCATTATTATCTCTTCTGAAATGCCTGAGCTGCTGGGTATTACCGACCGTATTCTGGTGATGAGTAACGGCCAGGTCGCCGGGATCGTTGACACTAAAACTACCACGCAGAACGAAATTTTACGTCTTGCGTCTTTGCACCTTTAAGATCAGGGGCTCCTCATGAGTGCGTTAAATAAAAAAAGCTTTCTCACTTATCTGAAAGAGGGCGGTATTTACGTCGTTCTTTTAGTCTTACTGGCCATTATTATTTTCCAGGACCCCACGTTCTTAAGTCTGCTGAACCTGAGTAATATCCTGACCCAGTCTTCCGTGCGTATTATTATCGCTCTCGGCGTGGCAGGTTTAATCGTAACGCAGGGTACCGACCTGTCTGCTGGCCGCCAGGTTGGTCTGGCTGCGGTTATCGCTGCAACCCTGCTGCAGTCCGTCGATAACGCCAACAAGGTGTTCCCGGACCTGGCGACCATGCCAATTCCGCTGGTGCTGCTGATTGTCTGCGCTATCGGCGCGGTGATTGGTCTGGTGAACGGGATTATCATTGCTTACCTGAACGTGACGCCGTTTATTACCACGCTGGGTACGATGATCATCGTGTATGGCATCAACTCCCTCTATTACGATTTCGTGGGCGCGTCTCCGGTATCCGGTTTTGATTCGCACTTCTCGACGTTTACCCAAGGGTTTATTGCGCTCGGCAGCTTCCGCCTCTCGTACATCACGTTCTATGCGCTGATTGCCACGATTTTCGTCTGGATCCTGTGGAACAAGACTCGCTTCGGTAAAAACATCTTCGCTATCGGCGGTAACCCGGAAGCGGCACGCGTTTCAGGCGTCAACGTTGCCCTGAACCTGCTGATGATCTATGCGCTGTCCGGCGTGTTCTATGCCTTCGGCGGGATGCTGGAAGCCGGCCGTATCGGCTCGGCGACCAACAACCTCGGGTTTATGTACGAGCTGGATGCGATTGCAGCCTGCGTGGTGGGCGGTGTGTCGTTTAGCGGCGGGGTCGGTACCGTTATCGGCGTGGTGACGGGTGTTATCATCTTCACCGTCATCAACTACGGTCTGACGTATATCGGCGTGAACCCTTACTGGCAGTATATTATCAAGGGTGCGATCATCATCTTCGCCGTTGCGCTGGATTCCCTCAAATACGCGCGTAAAAAATAAGCTTTCTGTTTCATCCAAACCCGGCAGCGGAGTATCGTTGCCGGTTTTTTTATTTCCGCTCCCGCACTCTTATTCTTCAGCTTTCCGGATATCCCCAATCACAGCTGCATAATAGTGTTGTTCATCCTCTTTACTGCGCCTGAAATGCTGACCGAACGCCTTCCTGACGGTGACACCAACGCTCTCCAGCAGCGCAATTTTGGCGACGGTGGCCTTATCGTCTGCAAAGCAGGCGGGAAGGTAGTAAACAATCTGGTTATTAATCGACACGTTGTTACTTTTCAGCAATCGACAACGTTCGCGCCAGGTTAATAGCCACCAGAGATCGATTTCAACGAAATCCAGCGTCAGGCCGACGATATAAACATTGCGACGGAAAAAGTTATCAATCCAGCTGAACTCATTTTCGGCAGTGGATAAACGACGGATCAGCGGTTTGAGATCGTTAAACTCTGCTTTCGAATAGCTGCTGCCGGTCGCGGTGTAATTGCGCATGGCCTGCAAATAACCGCTGTAATGCTCGTAACCCAACGTAATGGATTGAGGGACATTAATGGCGCCATGAATATGCCAGATGAGTTTGTCATCAATCTGATGATGACGAAAAATACTGTATTTCTGCTCTTTGATAATGCCGTTATTTTTTATTTCAGCGGCATCTGGCAGGCAACTTTCCAGGGTCAGATCGTAGTTGGTGGTCATGATGTTTCGGCAGCTGAGCGCCATCAGCTGCTGATGAATCGCATTGCCGGTAATCGTTTTAATTTTCTCGGCAATAAAGCTTTTGATGCTGTTTTCTGTTCGTTCGCTGTGCCGGGTTTTTAAAATGGTAAAATAGATTTCTTCGTAGGCGAGGGGGAAAGGCTTGTTCTGGGTATCAATTGCGATGCTGTATTTCTGGCTAAGGCTTTGCAGTACATCGGACCATGAATTGCCGTCGGTCAGATTGTTAATGCCATTCCCTACCAACAGTGCATAGTCACCCATTACTCTTTCCTTTGTTTATCCTGGATTTCCAGCATTTGCTCAGGGGTGACAGCCGGATAACCCTGCGCATCTTCAGGGACTTCGTGCAGGGAAGGAATAGGCACCAGCGGGCCGAGGAAGCGCGGTTCGCGCTTGAACAGATAGAGATCCGCCAGCGCGCCAAAGCGGGCGCCAAACTCACGTACGCGCACGTTCCACATATCTTTCGGGGATGGCACCGCGTAGCACTGCGCCTGAATGCCCATATGCAGGGCGATAAACAGTGCGCGTTCACAATGGAAACGTTGGGTGATGATGATGAAGTCGTTGGTGTCGAATACCTTGCGGGTGCGCACAATGGAGTCCAGCGTGCGGAAACCTGCGTAATCGAGCACGATATCCGCCGGATCGACGCCTCCGGCAATCAAATCTTTACGCATCGTCATCGGTTCGTTATAGCTCTGGAGCGCGTTATCGCCGCTCAGCAGCAGGTAGTTGACCTTGCCGCTGTTATAGGCGTTCAGCGCGCCCTGAATGCGGTAGCGATAATACTGATTGATAACGCCGGTGCGATAATACTTGGCGGTACCGAGTACCACGCCGACCTGACGATAGGGAAGATCCTGCAGCTCATCGTAGATATACGGCGCAGTTTTCCAGCTTATCCAGCGGTCAAGGCCGAGTGCGGTCAACAGCAGCAGGCCGATCAGGACTAACAGGCTGTATAACACGCGCTTTAACATGGACTTGACTCAGTGGTGGAAGAAGATTCACTCAGGCTACTGTACCCGAGGGGCAAGAGCAAGAAACCGCCGTTTAATTGGGGGGATTTTCATCAGTGCGGGCCTGAGCCCGCACGGTAAGATCAACCGAGGAGAACGCGGTCGATATTCTGGCAGCCAAGCGCCTTCAGGGTCGCTACGGTAGCATCCCACTGGATCAGAGGTGCATCCGCACGTTCGGCCAGCACCGCCCGCTGAATATCAGGATAGTCGTAACCGTTGAGGCTGAGCAGATTCAGTGCGCCCTGTAGCGGCGGCAGCGTTGGATTAAAGGCCGCATTTTCGGCATAGCTACCCGCGAAAATTGTGCCGTCGCGTAGCTCCAGCGCGACGCCGGAGGGTGACTGGCTGTACGGAGCATGACAGCGGTTCGCTGCCTGAATGGCGGCACGGGAAAGGGCATCGCCCTCCAGCGGATAGCCGTGATCCTGGGCATCCATCAGCAGGGTTTTGATCTCCAGATCTTTCGGGCCGAAGGCGTCCGGCAGATAGTCTTTCAGCGTATGGGGTTCACGGCCCGGCAGATTGATTTGCAGTTCCAGCCCGCTGTTCAGTTCATTCATAAACTGACGACAGTGGCCGCACGGCGTGTAGTTGACGGTGATCGCCTTAAGGGCCTTTTCGCCGCTCAGCCAGGCGTGGCTGATAGCGCTTTGCTCGGCGTGAACGGTTTGCTGCATTGTCGCGCCAATAAATTCCATATTGCCGCCAAAATACCAGATGCCGCTCACGCCGCGCGCGATGGCGCCAACGTTAAAGTGCGAAAGGTCGGCCCGGGCACAGGCGGCGGCCAGCGGCAGCAGGGCAAAAGCCAGCGCGTCTTCGTCCAGTCCCGTGGCTGATTTCAGCTCAGAGACTTGCCCGGCGCTCAGCATGGCGGGGAAATGCGCATCAGCCAGCCATGGGGCGAGGGCCGTTTGCAGTTCCTCACTGAGTTGCGGGAAAGCAGAATGAAAACGTGGGTGCATGGCAATGGCCTCATTACAGGTTAAGGGATGACAGTGTACGGACCTGATAACGGCTAATGTGTGACTTAGATCTGACTTTTTATGCAACTAATGAAAATAGAATGAAATTCGTGTGATGCGTCGCATTACCCAAACAGCGCCAGAATCACCGGGAACAGGAACGGGGCGAGCAGCGAGGTAATGATCCCGCAGATCACCAGCGCCAGTGAACTGAACGCGCCTTCCTGATAGTCGAGCTCCGCACAGCGCGAGGTACCTAAAGCGTGTGAGGCAGTCCCCATTGCCAGACCACGCGCCGATTTTGTGTCAATTCGCATCAGGTTCAGCAGCGTGTGACCAAGCACCGCGCCAAGAATACCGACGAAAATCACGCATACGGCGCTGATAGCAGGGATACCGCCGATGCTGCCGCTGACGGCCATCGCAATCGGCGTCGTGACTGATTTCGGCATAACGGAAGCAGCAATTTCAGGCGTTGCTCCCATAAGCAGGGCGACCGTGGTGCCTGTGGTCATTGCCACTACGCTGCCGACAAAGCAGATGGTGATAATCGATTTCCAGCGGGCGCGGATCTGGTGCAGCTGCTCATAGAGTGGATAGGCCAGCGCCACCACCGCAGGCTGCAGCAGATCGTTGAGAATTTTGCTGCCCTTGAAGTAATGATCGTAGGGAATGCCGGTGAGCAGCAAAAACGGAATGATCACCACCATCGCCACCAGCAGCGGGTTCAGCAGCGGCATCTTGAAGCGGGCTGCAAGACGACGCGCGGCGAAGAATACGACAAGCGTTAACGGCAGGGACCACCAGATGTAGTGCATCATTTTTGCTCACCTTCTTTCTGACCGACCACCTTGCGTTCACCGTGGACGATGTGTGAACTCCAGCTGACCACCAGCAGCACTACCAGCGTGCTGACCGCACAGGACACCACCACCGGGCCAAACTGCGCCCGCAGCACATCAAAGTACTGCATCACCCCGACGCCAATCGGCACGAACAGCAGCGCCATGTAGCGAATCAATACGTAGCAGCCGGGATTCACCCACTTCGCCGGCAGGATTTGCAGCGCCAACAGGACAAACAGAATCAGCATGCCGATGATGCTGCCGGGAATAGTGATGGGTAACAGTGATGCGATAAAAATACCGGCGTAGAGACAGGCGTAAATCAGCACGAAGGCCCGCAGATATTGCCAGATAATGTTCAGTGTTTTGCTCATGGTTCTCGCCCTTGATGAAACGCATTCATCATACAATTAAACCCTGTAATGTGCTACCGATCACATCATGAATTCTGAGCATACAAAATATTCCGCAATGGCACGTCAGACAAACGACCAAAAAGCGTGAGAAATCTATGGCTTTCAGTGTAGTACATGAGGGGCTTCAAACCGGGCGATAACAACGCTACCATAGCGCCTCTTTTTTCTCCGGATACTGATATGCGTGTTCTGCTGGCGCCGATGGAAGGCGTGCTCGATTCACTGGTTCGTGGCCTGCTCACCGGGGTGAATGATTACGATCTTTGCATCACCGAGTTTCTGCGGGTGGTGGATCAGCTGCTGCCGGTAAAATCCTTCCATCGCCTGTGCCCTGAGTTGCTGAATGAGAGTCGGACAGCGTCCGGCACGCTGGTGCGCGTTCAGCTGCTGGGTCAGCATCCGCAGTGGCTTGCTGAAAACGCCGCCCGCGCGGTGGAGCTGGGCTCCTGGGGCGTCGATCTGAACTGCGGCTGTCCGTCGAAGGTGGTGAACGGCAGCGGCGGCGGCGCAACGCTGCTTAAAGATCCGGATTTAATCTATCGCGGCGCGAAGGCCATGCGTGAGGCCGTGCCCGCGCATTTGCCGGTGACGGTGAAAGTGCGCCTTGGCTGGGACAGCAGCGACCGTCAGTTTGAAATCGCCGATGCCGTGCAGCAGGCTGGCGCTACCGAGCTGGTCGTACATGGGCGCACGAAAGAGGATGGCTACAAGGCCGACAGAATCGACTGGCAGGCTATCGGCGAGATCCGCCGTCGGCTGTCGATCCCGGTGATTGCCAACGGCGAAATCTGGGACTGGCAAAGCGCCCAGGACTGTATGGCCGCGACGGGCTGCGATTCAGTGATGATCGGCCGCGGCGCGCTGAATATTCCCAACCTCAGCCGGGTGGTGAAATACAACGAGCCCCGCATGCCGTGGAACGACGTCACCGAACTGCTGCGCAAATACAGCCGTCTTGAAAAGCAGGGCGACACTGGCCTGTATCATGTGGCCCGCATTAAGCAGTGGCTCGGCTACCTGCGTAAAGAGTACGATGAGGCCACCACGTTGTTCACTACCATTCGCACCTTGCAGGATTCTACGTCCATTGCCGATGCCATTGAGCACTATGCACAACGTCAACCCTGAAAGAGCGTTAGCCTGGTTTATACGCGCTTAAGAGAAAGAGCATTGGACGCTCTTTTTCTTCACCGAGCGCCGGGTTGGCAGCGATCTGCGCTGCATCCGGCCCCCACTCATCAAGCTGCTCAATCACAAACCCGGCGGCAATTAGCGCATTAATCCACGTCGCGAGCTTGCGATGCTGCTTTTTCACGCCGTCGGCAAACCAGTTGCTGAGTCGCTCGCCCTCCTGCTGGTAATTCGCCACCGGCCAGATTTTCTGCCCGTCCTGCTCGAGGAACCAGCCTTGCTTCATCGCGGCGGTGAAAATCGGGTGCTCTGCGGAGAACACCAGCTTGCCGCCTGGCTTCAGCGCCTGAAACAGCACGGAAAACAGGCCGTCGATGTTTTGCAGGTAGTGCAGCGCCAGCGAGCTGTAGGCCAGATCAAGACTTTCAGATTTGAGCGTGAGCGTTTCCAGATCGGCCTGTTGATACGTAATACCCGTCTCCGGCGTCATCTCACGCGCTCTTGCCAGCATCTTTTCTGAGACATCAAGACCGAGCACGTGGGCCGCACCTTGCTGCTGCGCCCAGCGGCAAAACCAACCGTAGCCGCAGCCTAAATCCACGATCTGTTTGCCCTGAGGCGCTGGCAGCATCTGGCGCAGTGCAGGCCATTCAGGCGCGCCATCCAGCCCTTTGACCGAGCGATCGAGTGTTGCGTAACCGGCAAAAAATTGCGGATTATCATAGATGTTTTGCGTCATACCTTCTCCTTAATACGCCGTCACTGGCGCAGCGAGTATACCGGTTAGCGAGCGAGAAATATGGCAGTAATGGATGTCATCGAGCCTTCATTAATTGTGCAAACACTGTGGAGAAGCATGACGGGAGATGTCCAGGGCTTGCGTTTTATCGCGTGCCACGCTTTCCTAAACGTACCCTACATTTTCATCATAGAATGCGCGTCCTCTACGAAAACAGACACACAACATGAAACGTACTGCTATTGTTGCGGCAATGCTCAGCCTGCCGCTTGCTGCCGTATTGTCCGGCTGCGCGCCGTCGCACGACACGGCCGCGCCTTTAAAACAGCAATTACCGGCTTCACAGATCGATAATGCCCTTCCGGTTGCCCTGCAAAACGGCTGGCCTCAGAGTCAGTGGTGGCTCGATTATCACGACACGCAGCTGAATCAGTTGATGACCAGCGCGCTCAGCAACGCGCCTGATATGCAGGTGGCGCAGCAGCGCGTTAAGCTGGCGGAAGCGCAGGCGAAAATGGCGCAGTCAGAGCTTGGCCCTGAGGTCGATTTTGGCACCAACGTTGAGCGTCAGAAAATGTCCGCCGAGGGCCTGATGGGGCCATTCGCATCCGACGAAGGCGGCAACACTGGCCCGTGGTACACCAACGGCACCATCGGTCTGACCGCAGGTTGGGATCTCGATCTCTGGGGTAAAAACCGGGCGCTGGTCCAGGCCCGCATCGGCACCGTGAAGGCGCGGGCAGCGGAGCTGGCGCAAACGCAACAGGTGCTGGCGAGCAGCGTGGCGCGTCTCTACTGGCAGTGGCAGACCGAAGCCGCCGTTAAGCAAGTGCTTGAGCAGGTAAAAACCGAGCAGAACAACATTATCTCCGTCGATAAAGCGCTCTATACCCGTGGGATCACTTCCTCCGTGGAAGGGGCGGAAAACGATATCAACGTCTCAAAAACCGATCAGCAGTTGACCGAAGTGGCGGGCAACATGAAAGAGATCGAGGCCCGGCTGATGGCGCTGACCAATAGCCAGAGCAGCAAACTGTCGCTGCATCCGGTAGCGTTGCCCGCGGTGAAAACCCGGATGCCAGCCTCCCTCGGCTATGAGCTGCTGGCCCGTCGCCCTGATCTACAGGAAGCGAACTGGTACATCCAGGCTTCGATGAGCGAAGTCGATGCCGCCAAAGCCGCGTTTTATCCGGATATCAACCTGATGGCCTTCCTGCAGCAGGATGCTCTGCACCTGAGCGATCTGTTCCGCCATTCCGCCAACCAGATGGGGATCACCGCCGGACTGACGCTGCCCATCTTCGACAGCGGTCGTCTGAATGCCAACCTGGACATCGCCGATGCGCAGCGCGATCTGTCCGTGGCGAATTACAATAAAGCGGTGGTCGATGCGGTCAATCAGGTGGCGAAAACTGCCAGCCAGGTGGAAACGCTGATGGAGAAAAACCAGCAACAGCAGCAGGTTATCAAAGACTCCGATCGCGTGGTGCAACAGGCGCAGGCGCGTCTGGCTGCGGGTATGCTTTCCGGATCGCAGATGAGCCTGGCGAAACTGCCCTCGTTGCAGGAACGCATGAACGCGCTGCGCCTTCAGGGCCAGTGGGTGGACGCCAGCATTCAGCTCACCTCGGCGCTCGGCGGCGGCTACCACTACAGCGGAATATAATCTCCTTCGCGTAGCCTTACCTATACTTACCTCCTGAGTTAACGCCAGGAGGTTTTTTATGTCCGCAAAAGTCGCAGTGGTGACTGCATCGGATTCCGGTATTGGCAAACAGTGCGCGATTCAGCTTGCGCGCAAAGGCTTTTCGCTGGGAGTAACGTGGCACTCGGATGAAGAGGGGGCGCGCCAGACCGTACAGGAACTCACCTCTTTGGGCTGCCAGGCGCAGGCTATTCAGCTCGATTTGAGCCATTTGCCAGAGGGTGTCGAGGCCCTGGAGGTGCTGATTCAGCGGCTGGGGCGCATTGACGTGCTGGTCAACAACGCCGGGCGCATGACCAAAGCGTCAGTGCTCGATGTAACGCTCGACGACTGGCGGCAAACGTTTTGTGTGGACGTGGAAGGCGCGCTGCTCTGTTCGCAAATTGCGGCGCGGCACATGATTGCGCAGGGTGAGGGCGGGCGCATCATCAACATCACCTCGGTTCATGAACACACGCCGTTGCCGCGGGCCAGCGCTTATACTGCTGCGAAGCATGCGCTGGGCGGGCTGACAAAATCGCTGGCGCTGGAGCTGGTGCAGCACAACATTCTGGTGAATGCGGTTGCGCCCGGCGCCATTGCCACGGCGATGAACAATTTGCAGGATGACGAGGTGAAACCGGGTTCAATGCCCAATATCCCAATCGCAAGGCCGGGCAAAACCGAAGAGATAGCCGGGATGGTGGCGTGGCTTTGCTCCGATGACGCCTCTTACGTCACCGGGCAATCGCTGATTGTGGATGGCGGCTTCATGCTCGTGAACCCGCAATTTTTAAACGAAAAGCAGCGATAAGAAACGGCGCCGCTACTGCGCCTTCCTGTCTTTTCGCCAGAACCAGACCCGCACGGCAATCACCGCCGCCACCACAATAATCAACCACGCCCAGTGCTTGAGGTGCTGATCGAGCTGATGTAGCCAGGGACCAATCACTTCGCCGCCGAGATAGCCGAGCGTGGTGAACAGCAGCGCCCACACCAGCGCGCCAAGAATGTTAAGCGGCAGAAAAATTTTCGGCGGCAGGCGGCTTGCGCCAATCAGCACCGGGCCAATCACCCGAAAGCCATACATAAAGCGCGTGCCGATCACAAACAGGTAAGGGCGATTCTGAATAAGCCGCTGTGCCTTCCCGATTTTTTTCTGGTGACGCGAAAAGCGTTTAATCAGGCGACCACCAAAGTGGCGTCCGAGCAGATAAAGCACCTGGTCGCCAATCATGCCGCCGAGCGCCACCGAGGCCACCACCAGCCAGAAACGCAGTAGTCCCTGATGAGCCGCCACGCCGCCAAGCAGCGTCACCGTTTCGCCTTCTGCCACCGCGCCGACAACCAGCGCGGCGTAGCCGTAATGGCTAATCAGACTATTAATATCCATGCTGGCTTTACCGCTCCCTGAAAATACAGTCCCTTAAGCATACACCTCTGAACCACAATCACCAGGCAACGGCCAGCGCAGGCTATTTTTGTGCAGGTCAAAATATAATCGCCAGTCTGCATTATACTTAAACGGTGCTGTACGAAGCCGTTAAGAGGGGGCTTTATGAATCATGTCTGGGGACTGTTCTCCCATCCCGATCGTGAAATGCATGTCATTCAGAGCGAAAACGAGTCCGTTTCGCACCATTATACCCACCATGTTCTGGCGATGGCTGCCGTACCGGTCGTCTGCGCCTTTATCGGCACCACCCAGCTTGGCTGGAATTTTGGTGACGGCACCACCGTCAAATTATCTCTGTTTACCGGTTTTGTGCTGGCGGTGCTGTTTTATGCGCTGATGCTTGCCGGGGTGGCGGTAATGGGGCGCGTCATCTGGTGGATGGCGCGAAACTATCCGCAAAGGCCGTCGCTGAAGCGCTGCATGGTGTTTGCGGGCTATGTCGCGACGCCAATCTTCCTGAGCGGCATCGTGGCGCTCTATCCGCTGGTCTGGCTTTGCGTACTGGTGGGCGCCGTGGCGCTCTGCTACACCGGATATCTGCTCTACATCGGCATTCCGACCTTCCTTGGCATTAATCGGGAAGAGGGGATGAGCTTTGCCAGTTCGACGCTCGCCATTGGAGTGTTGGTGCTGGAGGTTCTGCTTGCGCTGACCGTAGTGTTATGGGGTTATGGCTATCGTTTATTCTGAGTTAAACCATAGCTGGCGCTGATGATTTCAGCGCCAGCTATGCAGCATTTATTCACGATTATAGTGTGGCACGGGAAAGCTCTGACGCGGTATGATGCCGGAAATCGCGTTTGTCGATGTGCAAACCAACGCCCATGACATCATAACTTGCATAAATAATTACCAGACTCCTCACGATGCCAAAATTTCGAGTTTCTCTCCTCAGCCTCGCGCTGATGTTGTCCGTACCTTTTGCGCCAGCAGCGAGTGCAAAAACGGCTACCGCCGCCGTGGCGTCGCAGCCGGAAATTGCCTCCGGCAGTGCGATGATCGTCGATCTGAATAGCAACAAAGTGATCTACGCCAGCGAACCGGACCTGGTGCGCCCGATCGCGTCAATCACTAAGTTAATGACCGCGATGGTGGTACTGGATGCCCGTCTGCCGCTCGATGAAATGCTGAGCGTCGACATCAGTCAGACGCCGGAGATGAAAGGGATCTACTCCCGTGTACGCCTGAACAGCCATATCAGCCGTAAAAACATGCTGCTGCTGGCGCTGATGTCCTCGGAAAACCGTGCGGCGGCGAGCCTGGCGCATCATTATCCTGGCGGCTATGACGCGTTTATCCGCGCCATGAACGCCAAGGCGAAATCGCTCGGCATGACGCACACGCGTTACGTTGAGCCGACGGGCCTGTCGATTCATAACGTCTCGACCGCCCGCGATCTCACCAAACTGCTGATCGCCACCAAACAGTACCCGCTGATTGGCCAACTGAGCACCACCAAAGAAGATATGGCGACCTTCAGCAACCCGAACTACACCCTGCCGTTCCGTAACACTAACCATCTCGTGTACCGCGAAAACTGGAATATCCAGCTGACGAAAACCGGCTTTACCAACGCCGCGGGCCACTGCCTGGTGATGCGCACGGTAATGAACAACCGCCCGGTGGCGATGGTGGTGATGGATGCCTTTGGGAAATACACGCACTTCGCGGATGCCAGCCGTCTGCGCACCTGGATTGAAACCGGCAAAGTGATGGCGGTACCGCCTGCGGCGCTGGCGTATAAGAAGCAGAAAGAGGCGCAGATGGAGAACGCTATCCAGAATGCGTCACAGCAGATAGCGCAGGCCGATTGATTGACGGTTGTTGTTGCCCGGCGGCGCAAAGCTTGCACGGGCCTACATGAATCAGCATCCTTTGTAGGCCCGTGCAAGCTTTGCGCCGCCGGGCAAGGTAGGTTACTCCGGCAGCGTCCAGTCACCGTCGTTGAGGGGGCGCTGCACAATCAACGTATCCCGCCAGTCACCCAGCTTATAGCCGACGCTGCGTAGCTGTCCGGCCACTTCAAAGCCGTGCTTTGTGTGCAACCGCAGCGAGCCTGAATTGTTATTTCCGTCGCCAATGACCGCGATCATCTGCCGCCATGGCCCTTGTTCACAAAGCTCAATTAAGCGTGCCAGCAGTGAGCTGCCCACGCCGCGTCCGGTCATACTGGCGTCGACGTAGATGGATTCTTCAATAGTATAGCGATAGGCCGGGCGAGGGCGGTACAGCGTGGCGTAGGAATAGCCAACGATGATGCCGCGATACAGCGCCACCAGCCACGGTAAACCCTGCTCGTCGACGAGCAGCATGCGTTCACGCATTTCGTCGACGGATGGCGGTACCTCTTCGAAAGAGGCCCGTCCGTTTAACACATGCCAGGCGTACAGGGCGGCAATCGCATGCGCATCGTCCCGGTTTGCTTCGCGAATTTCCACCTCTGTGCCATATAACACATCAACCGCTGACATGATGTTAACTCCCCAGTTTACCGGGCCAGAGAAATGTTTCTCTGACCGTTTTGTGGCTACTGTAATCGGAGTCAAGCATCAATACACTACCACCCCTTAATTCAGGTGGGCTTTTGCATCAGTTACGCTATTGGCATCTTCCGGCGCGACAGCTTCACCCCAGAATTTCTGCTTACTGGTTTTACCAATACCGGGATTCATGCTGTTTGTAGGGTCATTCTCACGATAAAACTGTTTTAAACTCTCGGCGGCTTCATAAAGATGGCCGACGTTGTGTTCGGCAGGATATTGTGCGCCGCGCTCGCGGAGCAGGGCAAGCATTTGCTCCTTCAGCGCATGGGCGTCCACGCCTTTCTTCACGATGTAATCCTGGTGGAACACGTGGCACATAAAGTGCCCGTAATAGAGCTTATGGGTAAGCTGGCTGGCAATTTCCGGCGGCAGTTGTTCAAACCACTCGGTATCGTTGCGGCGCAGGGCAATGTCCAGCGCCAGAATGTCTTCCACTTCGTCTGAGTGTACCGCCTGGTAGCGAATTGCCGCGCCAGCCGCTGCGAAACGATGCAGAAACGCCTTGCTGCCTTCCTCCGGCGTACAGGCGAAGAACGCCCCTTCGGCGTTTTTAAAGAACCCGGTGAGCCAGCTCTGTGCTTCGTCGATGCCTTCACCGGCCATCTTCAGCATTAAATGGTGCTCGTACTGGTTACGGTAGCTTTTCATTCGCTCCGGCAGGTGCGCCGGGAAGGCGTGGCCGAGCTTCTGCATAAAGCGGTCGGTGAAGTGCGGTTTGAACAGCGGCACTTTTTCCAGCATTGCGTCGGTGCGGCCTTTCATGGTGAAGAAGAACGGCATTTTATCGGTGCCGAGCTTATCAATCATCAGGAAGGTATCTTTGCCGTACTGTTCCGCGATGTCGTAGATATCACGATGCATGTATTCCCCGGCTACTGGCAGATTGGCAAAGTTTGCCAGCATATGGCGGCGAATTTCCGTCAGCACGGCAGGCTGATTGGTGCCAATGTAAAACACCTGCTGGCGCTTTTCGGCTTCGAAAGTATCCAGGCGGACGGCAAACACAGCGAGCTTCCCGGCGCAGCCGGAAGATTCAAACAGACGTTCCGGATCCGCGTTATAGCGCGCCGGGGTGTCGGCATCGACGTCGCGAACGCGGGTCACATAATCGTGATCGTGAGCGTGGCGTCCATCGTGCTTCACGTCGCTATCTTTCACACGATCGTCATCCAGCTTGCTGAGGATCTGCTCCGGCGTTTCACCGAGGCTGATACCCAGATGGTTCACCAACTGAAGTTTGCCTTCCTCGTTGATGCGGGCAAACAGAGACATCTCCGTATAGGCCGGGCCGCGCTGCACCAGCGATCCGCCTGAGTTGTTGCAGATCCCACCTATCACCGACGCACCAATGCACGACGAGCCGATCACCGAATGCGGTTCGCGCCCGAAAGGCTTGAGCGCTTTTTCCAGCGAATAGAGCGTGGTGCCCGGAAACGCCAGCACCTGCTGGCCGTTGTCGAGCAGATGCAGTTTGTCCAGACGCAGGGTGCTGATAATCACAATCTGGCGGTCGTAGTCGTTGCCGCTCGGCGTGGAGCCTTCGGTCAGGCCGGTGTTGGCCGCCTGCATGAGAATGATTTTGTCGGCCTGCACGCAGGCGCTCAGCACGCGCCAGAGTTCTAATAGTGTGCCAGGAAAGACGACGGCGAGCGCATCGCCGTGCCCGGAGCGGAAGCCTTTGCGATAGCGAGCGGTTTTTGCCGGGTCGGTCAGCAGGCGCGAATGGCCCACCAGGCGGGTCAGTTCGGCCAGAAAAGCGGTGTTATCGTTTGTTGTTGTGGAAGACATCTTCTCACTCCTTGTGATGAGGAAAGTGTGGTGAGGCGCTTTTGCGTGTCACAAGGATAGCGCTTTGTGTGCGGAGGGTGTGCAGGAATTCGGTGAAAAATCAGAGTATCACCTCAGCTTTATACATGCAGGCCGTACAGGCTTATGGCAAACTGCTGTTTTTGGCGCGCTTTTGCCGCGATACCCGGCCCGTTGAGAGAGTGTATATACGATGAAATGGCTTTGTTCTGTAGGTGTTGCCGTCAGCCTTGCGCTGCAGCCGGCAATGGCCGATGAGATGTTCGGTAACCATCCTCTGACACCACAGGCGCGGGATGCGTTTGTCACCGCCCTGCTGAAGAAAATGACCGTCGATGAGAAAATCGGCCAGCTGCGCCTGATAAGCGTGGGCCCGGATAACCCGAAAGAAGCCATCCGTGAGATGATCAAAGACGGCCAGGTCGGCGCGATTTTCAACACCGTGACCCGACAGGACATTCGCGCCATGCAGGATCAGGTGATGCAGCTCAGCCGCCTGAAAATTCCTCTTTTCTTCGCCTACGACGTGGTTCACGGCCAGCGTACGGTGTTCCCAATTAGCCTTGGCCTGGCGTCCTCCTTTAACCTCGATGCGGTGCGCACCGTGGGTCGCATCTCAGCTTATGAAGCTGCTGACGATGGCCTGAACATGACCTGGGCACCGATGGTCGACGTCTCGCGCGATCCGCGCTGGGGCCGCGCTTCGGAAGGCTTCGGTGAAGATACGTATCTGACTTCGATGATGGGCAAAACCATGGTCGAAGCGATGCAGGGCAAAAGCCCGGCAGAACGCTATTCGGTGATGACCAGCGTCAAACACTATGCGGCCTATGGTGCGGTCGAAGGCGGCAAAGAGTACAACACCGTTGACATGAGCCCACAGCGTCTGTTCAACGACTACATGCCGCCTTACAAAGCGGGCCTGGATGCGGGCAGCGGCGGCGTGATGGTGGCGCTGAACTCTCTGAACGGCACACCCGCGACGTCCGACTCGTGGCTGCTGAAAGACGTGCTGCGTAAAGAGTGGGGCTTCAAGGGCATCACGATTTCCGATCACGGCGCTATCAAAGAGCTGATCAAACACGGTACGGCTTCAGATCCGGCGGACGCGGTTCGCGTGGCGATCAAAGCCGGGATCGACATGAGCATGAGCGATGAGTACTACAGCAAATACCTGCCTGATCTGATTAAGAGCGGCAAAGTGACGATGGCAGAAGTCGATGACGCCACCCGCCACGTGCTGAACGTTAAATACGATATGGGTCTGTTCAACGATCCGTACAGCCACCTGGGACCGAAAGAGTCTGACCCGCAGGACACCAATGCCGAAAGCCGCCTGCATCGTCAGGATGCGCGTGAAGTTGCACGTGAAAGCCTGGTATTGCTGAAAAACCGTCTCGACACGCTGCCGCTGAAAAAATCCGGCACCATTGCCGTGGTTGGCCCTCTGGCCGACAGCCAGCGCGACGTCATGGGCAGCTGGTCCGCAGCGGGCGTAGCGACACAGTCCGTACCGGTGCTGGCAGGCATCAAATCTGCGGTCGGCGATAGCGCGAAAGTGATTTATGCCAAAGGCGCTAACGTCACCAACGATAAAGATATCGTCACTTTCCTCAACCAGTACGAAGAGGCGGTGAAGGTCGATCCGCGTTCACCGCAGGCGATGATTGATGAAGCGGTGGCAGCGGCGAAGCAGTCTGATGTTGTCGTGGCCGTGGTGGGCGAAGCGCAGGGCATGGCGCATGAGGCGTCCAGCCGCACCGAAATCAGCATTCCGCAGAGCCAGAAGGATTTGATTGCCGCGCTGAAAGCAACCGGCAAACCGCTGGTGCTGGTGCTGATGAACGGTCGTCCGCTGACGCTGGTGCAGGAAGATCAGCAGGCAGACGCCATTCTGGAAACCTGGTTTGCGGGCACCGAAGGCGGTAACGCCATTGCCGACGTGCTGTTTGGCGACTACAACCCGTCAGGCAAGCTGCCGATGTCCTTCCCGCGCTCCGTGGGGCAAATCCCGACCTACTACAGCCACCTGAACACGGGTCGTCCGTACAACGCCGACAAGCCGAACAAATACACCTCCCGTTACTTCGATGAAGCCAACGGCCCGCTCTATCCGTTCGGTTATGGTCTGAGCTACACCACCTTCAGCGTGTCTGACGTCAAAATGTCGTCGCCAACACTCAAGCAGGGTGGAAAAGTCACCGCCAGCGTGGACGTCACCAACACCGGCAAGCGCGAAGGGGCGACCGTGATGCAGATGTACGTGCAGGACGTGACCGCGTCAATGAGCCGTCCGGTGAAACAGCTGCGTGGCTTTGAGAAGGTGACGCTGAAGCCGGGTGAAACCCGCACAGTGAGCTTCCCGATTGACGTCGATGCGCTGAAGTTCTGGAACCAGCAGATGAAGTACGCCGCCGAGCCGGGCAAGTTTAACGTCTTTATCGGCGTTGATTCTGCCCGCGTGAAGCAGGGCGAGTTCGAACTGCAATAAATCGTTTATGCCGGGCGGCAGTTATGCTGCCCGGTCTGCAATTTCTTCAATGCCCGCAGGCCCGTGCAGGCGTAGCGCCACCGGGCAAATCCCTTCCAGTCTTGCCGCTTCGCTTAAAAGTCACTTTCTAATTCCACTTTTAAGATTTCGTAATCCCGATTCCTGGACTATCTTTTTACTCTAACGCCCTGAAAATACAGTCTCGAGAGGAATAAGAATGATCATCAAAACGTGGAGTATTGCGGGGGCGCTGCTGCTTGCTGCTACCGCTCAGGCAGCCGAGCCGGTGAAAGTCGGCTCCAAAATTGATACCGAAGGCGCGCTGCTCGGTAATATCATTTTGCAGGTACTGGACAGCCATGGCGTGAAAACAGTGAACAAAGTGCAGCTGGGCACCACGCCTGTCGTGCGCGGGGCGATCACTTCCGGTGAGCTGGATATCTATCCGGAATACACCGGCAACGGCGCGTTCTTCTTCAAAGATGAAAACGATCCGGCGTGGAAAAGCGCGACCCAGGGCTACGAGAAAGTGAAAAAGCTCGATGCCGAGCAGAACAAGCTGGTGTGGCTGACGCCAGCGCCGGCGAATAACACCTGGACCATCGCCGTGCGTCAGGATCTGGCTGAAAAGAACAAGCTGACGTCGCTTACGGATCTGGGTGCTTACCTGAAGAAAGGCGGCACCTTCAAGCTTGCCGCCTCGGCAGAATTCATTGAGCGCCCGGATGCGCTGCCCGCTTTCGAAAAAGCCTATGACTTCAAACTCGATCAGGCTCAGCTGCTCTCTCTGGCCGGCGGTGATACTGCTGTGACCATCAAAGCGGCGGCGCAGCAAACCTCTGGCGTAAATGCGGCGATGGCCTACGGCACCGACGGCCCGGTGGCGGCGCTGGGTCTGCAGACGCTGACGGACCCGAAAGGCGTACAGCCTATTTATGCCCCAACGCCGGTGGTGCGTGAGGCGGTGCTGAAAGCCTATCCGCAGCTCCCGGAATGGCTGAAGCCGGTATTTGAGAAGCTTGATGAAAAAACGCTGCAAAAGCTCAATGCCAGCATTGCGGTAGAGGGGCTTGAGGCGAAGAAAGTGGCCGCTGACTGGCTGAAACAACAGGGGCTGGTGAAGTAAATTCGTGCGAATATCCTGTCAAAATCGTGTGCTGCTGCTGTTGGTGCTGATTGCACTGGTGGCTGCAGCCCTGCCGTTTGTGAATTACGCGCCTAACCGGCTGGTTTCCGGAGAAAGCCGTCAGCTGTGGCAAATTTGGGCGTTCCCGCCTGCGCTGTTGCTGCTGATACCGCTTGGTTTAGCAGGCCTGAGCCTGCTGCCGGGTCGGGCGGCGTTGGCGATCACGCTGCTGGTTTCTCAACTCCTGTTTATTGCCCTGCTGTGGAGCGGTGGGAAAGCGGCGAGCTTTCTTGCACAAACCGGCAGCCCGCTGGCGCGTACGTCGCCCGGCAGCGGGCTGTGGCTCTGGCTTGCCGTGACGCTGCTGATTTGCAGCGATGCCATTCGCCGCCTGACGCCGGGTTCCGCATGGCGTTGGCTGCTGAACGCACAGATCTGGATCCTGCCGGTGGCGCTGCTGTGGTCCGGCGAGCTGGATTCGCTGTCGCTGATGAAAGAGTATTTCAACCGTCAGGACGTCTTTGACAGCGCGCTCACGCAGCACCTGATTCTGCTGTTCGGTACGCTGCTGCCCGGCCTGCTTCTCGGCGTGCCAGTTGGGCTGTGGTGCTGGCGTCATCCGCGGCGGCAAACCCGCGTTTTTACCGTCCTTAACATTATTCAGACGATCCCCTCGGTGGCGCTCTTCGGGTTGCTGATCGCGCCGCTGGCGGGGCTGGTGAAGCATTTTCCGTGGCTCTCTTCGTGGGGCATCGGTGGGACGGGACTCACGCCTGCGCTGATTGCTCTGGTGCTTTATGCGCTGCTGCCGCTGGTGCGCGGCGTGGTGGCGGGTATGCAGCAGGTCGCCGCCGAGGTGATGGAAAGTGCCGCCGCCATGGGCATGAGCCCGGCGCAGCGCTTCTGGAAAGTGCAGCTGCCGCTGGCCCTGCCGGTGCTGCTGCGCAGCCTGCGGGTAGTGACGGTGCAGACGGTCGGTATGGCGGTTGTCGCAGCGCTGATTGGCGCGGGCGGTTTTGGGTCTCTGGTGTTCCAGGGCCTGCTCAGCAGCGCGCTTGATTTAGTCCTGCTCGGCGTGATCCCGGTGATTGCCCTGGCGGTTGTGGTGGATGCGCTGTTCAGCCTGTGGATAGCCTTACTCGGGGGAGAAACCCATGATTGAATTTCAGCAGGTGAGCAAAATCTTTGACGGCAAAGCGGCGGTGAAAAACCTCGATCTGCATCTGAAAGAGGGCGCGTTTTCCGTGCTGATTGGCACCTCGGGCTCCGGTAAGTCCACTACCCTGAAGATGATTAACCGCCTGGAAGAGCACGATCGCGGCACCATTCGTTTTGCCGGGGAAGATATTCGCCAGCTGCCGGTGCTGGCGCTGCGCCGCCGGATGGGATACGCCATTCAGTCCATCGGCCTGTTCCCACACTGGACGGTGGCGCAGAATATCGCCACCGTGCCGCAGCTGCAAAAATGGACGAAGGCGCGCATCAACGATCGCATCGACGAGCTGATGGCGCTGTTGGGGCTGGAAGCCACAATGCGCGACCGCTTACCCCATCAGCTTTCCGGCGGGCAGCAGCAGCGCGTGGGCGTGGCGAGGGCGCTGGCAGCCGATCCTGAAGTGTTGCTGATGGATGAACCCTTTGGCGCACTCGACCCGGTCACCCGCGGGGCGCTCCAGCAGGAGATGCGCCGCATTCATCAACTGCTGGGCCGCACGATTGTGCTGGTTACCCATGACATCGACGAAGCTCTGCGCCTGGCCGACCATCTGGTGCTGATGGATAACGGTGAAGTGGTGCAGCAGGGCACGCCGCTGTCGATGCTGACCTCGCCGGAAAATGATTTTGTCCGTGAATTTTTTGGTCGCTGCGAGCTGGGCGTGCGCCTTCTTTCGCTGCGCGGCGTGGGCGACTATGTTCGTTCGGAGGAGAAAATCCCCGGGGAACCGCTTAAAGCGTCAATGTCGTTACGAGAGGCGCTGTCGCTGTTTGTGGCGCGACGCAGTGAGGCTCTGCCGGTTATTAACGACGATGGCACGCCGCGCGGAACGCTGCATTTTGCCGATCTACTGCGAGGGGAGGTGACGGGTGAAGATCGTCCGTGATCCGCTAATCTGGCTTTTTGTGCTGTTTATCGCGCTGCTGATGCTGATGCCCTACAGCGGGCCGCTGTTCAGCATGCTGTTTCCGGAGCTGCCTCGCCCGCTTTATCAGCAGCAGAGCTTCTGGTCGCTGACGCTGGCCCACTTTGGGCTGGTAGGGGTATCGAGCCTGATTGCAACGGTGATTGGCGTCGGGGCAGGGATTGCCGTCACGCGTCCGGCCGGACGTGAATTCCGCTCGCTGGTGGAGACCATTGCTGCGATGGGGCAAACTTTTCCGCCCGTCGCGGTGCTGGCGATTGCTGTACCGGTTATGGGATTTGGCCGGGAACCGGCGGTGATTGCGTTAATTCTCTACGGCGTGCTGCCGGTTTTACAGGGAACGCTGGCGGGGCTGGCATCTGTGCCGTCCGGCGTCGTCACCGTGGCGCAGGGAATGGGCATGAACGGCTGGCAGCGGCTGCTGAAAGTGGAGCTGCCGCTGGCGGCACCGGTGATGATTGCCGGGATCCGCACTTCCGTTATCGTCAACATTGGCACCGCGACGATTGCCTCTACGGTCGGGGCCAACACGCTGGGCACGCCGATAATCATTGGCCTCAGCGGCTTTAATACGGCTTATGTGATTCAGGGGGCGGTGCTGGTAGCGCTTGCGGCCATTCTGGTGGATCGCGCGTTTGAGCGCCTGGCAAACGTGGTCAGCCGACACCGCCGCGAACGATAAACGAGTAGCCCGCAAGCATCACGCCGCTGATGCCGCCGATGGCCATCAGAACGAAAAGGGTGATCACAGCCAGTTTGGCAGGTTTCATCATGTGCTCCTTATGTTAATCGGGTGATTATACGGTGAAGCACGCTTGTTAATGAACCCCTAATTTCCCAGCCGCAGCACGTTTAGCCCCTGTGCGCGCCACTGCTGCAGCTGTTCCTGCTGACCTGCGGTGGACGTATCACCGCACCACACCAGCAGGGTCTGGCCGTCGAAAAGCTCCGGGCGAAGCTGCTGAAGTGAGTGGGCAAGGACGTCGACTCTCCAGCCCTGTTCGCAGGCGACCCAGCCTTCCAGCCACAGCCGGGTGGTATCCGTAATATTCCAGCCAATCACCAGCGCATCGCGGCCCTGGCGTTTACGTGCCGACGCCATGCACACCGAAATGTAATTGATGAGCACGCCATCAAGGACGCTGAGCAGCGCCTGAAGCGTGGGCTGAGAGCTTTGAAGACGCAGGCGAAGGGGAATAAACAGGTGGGTGACCAGCATTTGCGCGGGATAGTCTCGTCCGCGCTCTTTGATCCATAATCGCAGCCGGTTGAGGTTGCCGCTCTGCAAAAATCTTAGCAGCGTTTCCTGATGCTCACGCCAGCCGCTTTGCTGTTCGGCCGATCCTTCAGTGAGCAGGGTTTTGACTTTACTGACCTGCACGCCGGTGTCTATCCAGCGTTTAATTTCACGAATTCTGTCGATGTCATTATCGTTGAACAACCGATGCCCGCCGTCGGATCGCTGGGGTTTCAGCAGTCCATAGCGTCGTTGCCACGCACGCAGCGTGACCGGATTGATATCGCACAGCAAAGCCACTTCACCGATTGTGTAAAGCGCCATGTCTCACCTCAGCTCGCGCATCCCCATCATAACTGTAGACGGAGTTCGTCGAACCAGGAAAATATGAGCGTTTTTTGTTCAGAAATGTCGCGGGCGGAGAGGAAAAAGTGTGATCGTTGGCGGGGATTTTGCGTTTTGCCTGAGGCGTCAAGGAAACGGCAGACCGTAACCTGTATGTTACGCGCTGTCATGGGTTATGTGGTCTGCGGTTATGTACGAGTTTAATCTGGTGTTGCTGCTGCTTCAGCAGATGTGCGTGTTTCTGGTTATCGCCTGGTTGATGAGCAAAACGCGCCTGTTCATTCCCTTAATGCAGGTCACCGTCCGTCTGCCCCATAAGCTGCTGTGCTATGTCACCTTCTCCATCTTTTGCATTATGGGCACTTATTTTGGGCTGCATATTGAGGATTCCATCGCCAACACGCGTGCCATCGGCGCGGTAATGGGGGGGCTGCTCGGTGGCCCGGTTGTTGGCGGGCTTGTTGGGTTAACCGGCGGTTTGCACCGCTATTCAATGGGTGGCATGACGGCGCTCAGCTGCATGGTGTCGACCATCGTTGAAGGGTTGCTCGGCGGCCTGGTCCATAGCGTGCTGGTCCGCCAGGGACGCAGCGATAAAGTCTTTAACCCGTTTACCGCCGGGGCCATCACGTTCGTTGCCGAAATGGTGCAGATGGCCATCATTTTGCTGATTGCCCGCCCGTTCAACGATGCGCTGCATCTGGTGCAAAGCATCGCCGCGCCGATGATGGTGACCAATACCGTTGGCGCAGCGCTGTTTATGCGTATCCTGCTCGATAAACGGGCGATGTTTGAGAAGTATACCTCGGCGTTTTCCGCCACTGCGCTGAAGGTGGCGGCTTCGACGGAAGGGATTTTGCGCCAGGGATTCAACGAAGAGAACAGCATGCGAGTCGCGCAGGTGCTGATTCAGGAGCTGGATATCGGTGCGGTTGCCATTACCGATCGCGACAGGCTGCTGGCCTTTACCGGTATCGGCGACGATCACCATCTGCCCGGCAAACCGATTTCCTCAAGCTATACCCTGAAAGCCATCGAAAGCGGGGAAGTGGTCTACGCCGATGGCAATGAAGTGCCGTATCGTTGCTCAATTCATCCGCACTGCAAGCTGGGGTCAACGCTGGTCATTCCGCTGCGGGGGGAAAACCAACGCGTGATTGGCACCATTAAGCTTTATGAAGCCAAAAACCGTCTGTTCAGCTCCATTAACCGCACGCTGGGCGAAGGCATTGCTCAGCTGCTGTCGGCACAAATTCTCGCCGGGCAGTACGAGCGGCAAAAAGCGTTGCTGACCCAGTCGGAAATCAAGCTGCTGCATGCGCAGGTCAACCCGCACTTCCTGTTTAACGCACTCAATACCCTCAAAGCGGTGATTCGCCGCGACAGCGAGCAGGCCGGGCAGCTGGTGCAGTATCTCTCAACGTTCTTTCGCAAGAACCTCAAGCGGCCCTCCGAGATAGTCACCCTCGCGGATGAAATCGATCACGTGAACGCCTATCTGCAAATCGAGAAGGCCCGATTCCAGACCCGGCTCCAGGTGCATATCAACGTACCGCCTGCGCTGGCTCACCATCAGCTGCCCGCTTTTACGCTCCAGCCCATTGTCGAAAATGCCATTAAACACGGTACGTCGCAGCATTTGGGTATCGGTGAAATCACTCTCCAGGCAAGGCTCGATCAGCGCTGGCTGTGGCTCGAGATTGAGGACAATGCCGGGCTGTATCAGCCCAATCCGCAGGCCAGCGGGCTGGGGATGAATCTGGTGGATAAACGTCTGCGGGCGCGTTTTGGCGAGGAGTGTGGCATGACGGTCACCTGCGAGCCCGAGTGCTTCACCCGTATCACCCTGCGACTGCCCGTGGAGGAAAACGCATGCTAAAAGTGCTGATCGTCGACGATGAGCCGCTGGCGCGGGAAAACCTGCGCATTCTGCTGGAAAAACAGGCGGATATCGACATCATGGGAGAATGCGATAACGCCGTTGAGGGCATTGGCGCGGTACATCGCCTGCGGCCTGACGTGGTGTTCCTCGACATTCAGATGCCGCGCATCAGCGGCCTGGAGATGGTGGGCATGCTCGATCCGGAGCATCGCCCGTGGGTGGTTTTCCTGACCGCCTTCGATGAATACGCGGTGAAAGCCTTTGAAGAACACGCGTTTGACTACTTGCTCAAGCCGATTGAGGAATGTCGACTGGAGAAAACGCTGGGCCGCCTGCGCCAGGAGCTGCATCGCCATCAGCAGGATTTGTCCGTGTTTGGCGAAAGCCAGCAGCCGCTGAAGTTTATTCCCTGCACCGGGCACAGCCGGATCTGGCTGCTGCAAATGGAAGATGTGGCGTTTGTCAGCAGCCGGATGAGCGGTGTGTACGTTACGGACGGTGAAGGAAAAGAGGGCTTCACCGAGCTGACGCTTCGCACGCTTGAAAGCCGTACGCCGCTGCTGCGCTGCCATCGTCAGCATCTGGTGAACATGTCGCATTTGAAAGAGATTCGCCTGGAAGACAACGGCCAGGCAGAGCTGGTGCTGCGCACCGGTCAGACTGTGCCGGTGAGCCGCCGCTACCTGAAAAGCCTGAAAGAGGCGTTAGGGCTGTAAAGCTGGTACACTTCGCGCCAATCGCATCATCGACAGCTGAAGGTTTTATGGTAAGCAATGATATTCTGCGCAGCCTGCGCTACACCCTGAAATGCAACAACAACGACATGGTCCGTATCCTGGCGCTGGCCGATATGGAATCTACCTCTGCGGGCTTCGACACCTGGATGACCAAAGAGGATGAAGAGGGCTTCGTGCGCTGCCCGGATATTATTCTGTCCGGTTTTCTGAACGGCCTCATTTATGATAAACGCGGCAAAGATGAGTCTGCGCCGGAGCTGGCGCTTGAGCGTCGCATCAACAACAACACGGTACTGAAGAAGCTGCGCATCGCGTTTTCGCTGAAGACCGATGACATTCTGGCGATAATGACCGAGCAAAAATTCCGCGTATCGATGCCGGAAATTACGGCGATGATGCGTGCGCCGGACCATAAAAACTATCGCGAATGCGGCGACCAGTTCCTGCGCTATTTCCTGCGCGGGCTGACCAACCGGGTGCATAACCCGAAGGCGTGATTTTTGCCCGGCGGCGCTGCGCTTGCACGAGCCTACGGGTTTTGTAGGCCGGGTAAGGCGAAGCCGCCACCCGGAAATAAATGCCATAAAAAAAGCCGGAGAGTTCTCCGGCTTTTTTGTTATTTCACCTGCTGACCAGGCTGCGCACCGCTGTCCGGGCTGAGCAGGAAGATATCTTTCCCGCCAGGGCCTGCGGCCATCACCATGCCTTCGGAAACACCAAAACGCATTTTACGCGGCGCCAGGTTGGCGACCATGACCGTCAGGCGACCAATCAGCGCCTGCGGATCCGGATACGCGGAGCGAATACCGGAGAAGACGTTACGCTTCTCACCGCCGATATCCAGCGTCAGACGCAGCAGTTTGTCAGAGCCTTCAACAAACTCCGCGTTCTCAATCAGCGCAATGCGCAGATCGACTTTGGCGAAATCATCAAAGGTGATGGTTTCCTGAATCGGATCGTCCGCCAGCGGGCCGGTGAGCGGCGCGCTGTTCAGTGCTTTCACTTCTTCTTTGGAGGCTTCCACCAACGCTTCAACCTGCTTCATGTCGATACGGTTATAGAGTGCCTTAAAGGTGTTCACCTTGTGGCCGAGCAGCGGCTGTTGAATGCTTTCCCAGCGCAGTTCGGTGTTCAGGAAAGCTTCGGCGCGTTCAGACAGAGACGGCAGAACCGGCTTCAGGTAAGTCATCAGCACGCGGAACAGGTTGATACCCATGGAGCAGACAGACTGCAGATCGGCATCGCGGCCTTCCTGCTTCGCAACAACCCATGGAGCCTGCTCATCAACGTAGCGGTTAGCGAGATCCGCCAGCGCCATGATTTCACGGATGGCTTTGCCAAACTCACGGCTTTCCCAGGCTTCACCGATGGTCTGCGCCGCGTCGGTAAAGGTTTTGTACAGCGCAGGATCGGCCAGTTCAGCGGCCAGCACGCCGTCAAAGCGCTTGGCGATGAAGCCTGCGTTACGGGACGCCAGGTTCACCACTTTATTGACGATGTCAGCGTTGACGCGCTGTACGAAGTCTTCGAGGTTGAGATCGATATCATCAATACGGGAGGAGAGCTTCGCGGTGTAGTAGTAGCGCAGGCTGTCGGCATCAAAGTGGTTCAGCCAGGTGCTGGCCTTAATGAAGGTGCCGCGAGATTTGGACATCTTGGCGCCGTTCACCGTCACGTAGCCGTGCACGAACAGGTTGGTCGGCTTACGGAAGTTGCTGCCTTCCAGCATGGCTGGCCAGAACAGGCTGTGGAAGTAGACGATGTCTTTGCCGATGAAGTGGTACAGCTCGGCGTCGGAATCTTTCTTCCAGTACTCGTCAAAGCTTGTAGTATCGCCGCGTTTGTCGCACAGGTTTTTGAATGAACCCATGTAACCGATTGGCGCATCCAGCCAGACGTAGAAATATTTGCCTGGCGCGTTCGGAATTTCGAAACCGAAGTACGGCGCATCGCGGGAGATATCCCACTGCTGCAGGCCATGCTCGAACCACTCCTGCATTTTGTTGGCAACCTGCTCCTGCAGCGCACCGCTGCGGGTCCACGCCTGCAGCATCTCGCTAAAGGACGGCAGGTCGAAGAAGAAGTGCTCGGAGTCACGCATCACCGGCGTGGCGCCGGAAACCACGGATTTCGGATCGATAAGCTCGGTCGGACTGTAGGTGGCACCGCAGACTTCGCAGTTATCGCCGTACTGATCCGGGGATTTACATTTCGGGCAGGTACCTTTCACGAAACGGTCCGGCAGGAACATGCCTTTTTCCGGATCGAACAGCTGAGAGATGGTGCGGTTCTTGATGAAACCGTTCTCTTTCAGGCGGCCGTAGATAAGCTCGGACAGCTCGCGGTTCTCGTCGCTGTGCGTCGAGTGATAATTATCGTAGCTGATGTTAAAGCCAGCGAAGTCGGTCTGATGTTCCTGACTCATTTCGGCAATCATCTGCTCCGGAGAAATGCCGAGCTGCTGAGCTTTCAGCATGATCGGCGTGCCGTGGGCATCGTCGGCGCAGATGAAATTGACCTGGTGGCCGCGCATTCGCTGGTAACGGACCCAGACATCAGCCTGGATATGCTCCAGCATATGACCGAGGTGGATGGAGCCGTTGGCGTACGGCAGTGCGCACGTTACCAGAATTTTTTTCGCGACTTGAGTCATAGTGAACATTACTTCCTGCTTTTGAAAGGGGTGTCGATAGTACCAAAACGCCCGTTGATACGCTATGTGCGAAGACCCTCCGAAGAATTATTACCGTCGTGCGGCACTCGCAGTTACAATTAGCACTCCAGAACAACGAAAAAGGAGTCGGGATGAGTTCGCAATCCCAGGCCACATCCCCGGAACGTCTGCGCGCGATGGTCGCGGGCACGCTGGCCAATTTTCAGCACCCAACCCTGAAACACAATCTCACCGCCCTGAAAGCGTTGCATCACGTGGCGTGGCTCGACGATACCGTCCACGTTGAAATTCAGATGCCGTTTGCGTGGCACAGCGCGTTTGAAGAGCTCAAAGAGCAGTGCAGCGCTGACCTGCTGCGTATCACCGGTGCGAAAGCGATCGACTGGAAGCTGTCGCACGCCATTGCCACCCTCAAACGGGTGAAAAATCAGCCCGGTATTAACGGTGTGAAGAACATTATTGCCGTTAGCTCAGGGAAAGGCGGCGTGGGCAAATCCTCTACTGCCGTGAATCTGGCGCTGGCGCTGGCCGCCGAAGGGGCAAAAGTCGGTATCCTTGATGCGGATATCTATGGCCCTTCAGTACCAATGATGCTGGGTGCAGAAGGGGAGCGCCCGACTTCCCCGGACGGCACCCATATGGCGCCGATCGTGAAATTTGGTCTTGCCACCAACTCCATTGGTTATCTGGTGACCGACGATAACGCGATGGTCTGGCGCGGCCCGATGGCCAGCAAAGCGCTGATGCAGATGCTGCAGGAGACGCTGTGGCCGGACCTCGACTATCTGGTGCTCGACATGCCGCCGGGCACCGGCGACATTCAGCTGACGCTGGCGCAGAACATTCCTGTTACCGGCGCGCTGGTGGTGACCACGCCGCAGGATATCGCACTGATTGACGCCAAAAAAGGCATCGTCATGTTCGAGAAAGTCGAGGTACCGGTCCTCGGCATTGTTGAAAACATGAGCATGCACATCTGCAGCCAGTGCGGCCACCATGAGCCTATTTTCGGCACCGGTGGCGCAGAACGTCTGGCGGATCAGTATCACACTCAGCTGCTGGGACAGATGCCGCTGCACATCAATCTGCGTGAAGACCTGGATCGCGGCACGCCGACCGTTGTGGCTCGCCCGGACAGTGAATTTACCACGCTGTACCGCCAGCTGGCTGGCCGCGTTGCCGCACAGCTGTACTGGCAGGGCGAAGTCATTCCAGGCGAGATTGCGTTTCGCGCCGTGTGATAGCTTCTGAGTAATCGAAAGCCACCCTGGGTGGCTTTTTTTTTCGCCCGTCAGCCGAGGATTTTTACGCCTTGCGGCGTGTTTATCCAGCGCGGGGCGAGAATGGTGTCTGACAAAAAGCAGGTCAGCTCATACAGCAGCCCCTGTAAGGTCTCTTCAACGCTGATGCTGAGCGGCTGCCCTGACAGCAGCTTGCTCAGCGCCAGGCAGTACTCGCAGAGCAATTCGCTTTCCGTTTCCATCGCCGGGCGGCAATCCGGCAGCACGTTGACGGTGAATTCGGCCATGCGATCGTCGGGAATGGGGTCGAGCAGCGTTGGCTGAAGCTGTGCCAGGCAGGTATGCAGGCGCTGGTAGAGATCGTGCTGCGTCTCCAGATGCTCGGATTCCAGGGCGCTGGCGGCCAGCTCCTCGCACTGCGTGGCGACGTCGACAAAATCGAGATTGGGATCGAATTCGGTAAAGAGCAGGGGATGAGTCCAGACGGCGGGTGCTTCCATGAATAACCTCTCCTGAGTGATACGGTGACTGTATTTATATACAGTATATTGTATGCGTTGAGGCGACGCCGACAAGTGGATTTCCCGGAACGAAGTTCTCAAAATCGAATGAAAATTATGTATGCAAAGGGACGGTGCTCAGGGAAGTCGGTAGTGCATTAACCAGTAGTCGCCCTCTGGCGAAATTCCGCGCGCTTCGGTATGCCAGCCGTGATGCTGATAAAACGCCAGAGCCTGCTCATTCTGCACCAGGCATTTTAGCGCGCCGGTACCGGTAAAGGTCGCCTGCACGTGGCGCAGCAGCGCACTACCCACGCCGTGCCCTTGCCATTGTGGAGCAACGAATAAATTGTGCAGAAAGTTATCGCTTTCCCACACGGAAGCGAACCCTGCCCGGTGACCGTCAATCTCGGCAACCCAGACCTGTTCATCAAGCGTTGCGGTATCGAAATCCTCCAGCGCCCAGCCGGAGCTGTCAGCCCAGGGCCAGCTTTGTCTGCGCGAGTGAAGAAACAGAGTCCGAAGAAAAGGACGATCGGAAGGGGTTCCTGGGCGGATATTCATGGCTATCTCCAGGCATTATTGTACGACCTGTGAGCGTCGATTACGCTCACAGTCTGCGCGGGCTCAGCGGTGATAGAAAATGTCGCCGTCGTAGGCTTTGATGATTTTACCGTCTGCATCGCTAATCAGCACATAGTTGCCGCCCATATAGGTCCAATGGGTGCCCGCATCTGGCGCAGGCAAATTGCGCAGGTTCCACTGCTTGATGTTGTACTCGTCCGTGCGGTACATCTCCGGCACGCTGTCCCCAATCTTGAAATGGGTAAAATCGGCAATGAAGTCGTTCAGCTCATACTGCTGGATCCCTGAGGTCGATACTGTTGCCGGTGCCGCTGATACTGCACCCGCTGTTGCCAGCAGTGCTGCCAGAAGCATCATTTTTGTTTTACGCATACCTTCTCCACATTCCTGTAATACATAACCTGGACTTAAAAATGCCGCCCCGTATCATTCCTGATGCACCCGCCTGCTGGCAAGCTTCTTGCGGGCAAAAAGTGTAAGCAAACCTCGAAAGCATACTGCGAATAGCATTTCCTGAGGCAGCAGACGGGCTTTTTGAGACGATTCCGGGTTTGGCTTACAATGCAGAAAGTGAATGGCTGGAGAAAAAGATGCTCAGACTGGAAGATCTGACCCTGTTCGTGCGCGCGGCGGCATTGGGTAATTTTAGCGAAGCGGCGCGTGAGGCGGGGTTGCCGCCTGCGCAGGTGAGTACAGCCATTAAACGGCTGGAGACACAGCTCAACATTCGGCTGTTTGCGCGTTCGACCCGGAGCCTGCGATTAACCCCGGAAGGTGAAACCTGGCTGCCGTTTGCCACGCAGATGCTCGACACGCTCCATGCCGGAATGCAGCAGCTTCAGACTTCAGAAGATGAAATCCGCGGTACGCTACAGATTGCTGTGCCTTCAGATCTGGGCCGCAATCTGCTGCTCACGGTCTTTCTGGATTTTCGCCGCCGCCATCCTGCGCTGCGGCTGCGTATTCTGTTTTCCGACAACCTGGCCGACATTTTTAAAGATCCGGTGGACGTCGCTTTTCGCTATGGGCACAACGACGATGCATCGTTCATCTCTTTACCCGTCGCTGCGGAAAACCGTCGCGTGCTGGTGGCATCCCCCGACTGGATAAGCCGCCACGGCGAGCCGAAAACGCTGGAGGAATTGCGCCAGCACAATGCGCTCACCTACAGCCTGCGCGGCAGGCTCTACGATCGCTGGACGCTTTTTCGCGACGGGCAGATGCACGAGGTGCAGGTTTCCAGCGTGATGATGAGCGATGACGCGGAAGTGATCCGCCGTATGGCGATTGCCGGAGAAGGGATCGCCAATAAGTCGTGGCTGGACGTCAGCGATGATATTGCCGAGGGGCGATTGAAGATAATCCTGCCGGACTATCAGGGTGACCCGGTACCGCTGAATATGATTTGCCCGCACCGCAAACAGCTTTCGCCGGCGGTGCGTTTGTTATATGAAGCGGTAAGGGAAAAGTGCGCCCTAAAGCTGCAACATCTTCCGCTTTAGTGTGCTGACGGCATCCTCCCGGGGTGTCTGAATCATGAGGGCATAGTGGATGATTATTCCCTTTATTTTGGCGTGTAGCCTCTGTTGATTGCCGAAGGATATGTTGACCTCCGCTATCGTCCGCTGCGTTCAGGAAAGGCGGTTTTGAAATTAAGTAGCTTTCAGCTCGACTAAACAGGAGGGATACGGACATGGTTGCCACACCTGAAATTGTGACCGACAGGCTTATCCTTAAACCGCTGCGCTCAGAAGATGCGCAGCAGATTCAGCGCAAATTTCCTCGTTGGGAGATAGTGCGCTATCTGATTTCAACCGTGCCCTGGCCTTTTCCTGAGGGTGCTGCACAGCATTACGTTGATAACGTCTCGCTTGCCGCCAGTAAAAAAGGGACAGGCTGGTTCTGGAGCCTGCGACCCAAAGAAGAAGAATACGAGCTGATCGGCGTCATTTCACTGATGGATATCCCTGATAATAACCGCGGTTTCTGGCTGGTGCCGGAATGGCAGGGGAAGGGGCTGATGGCCGAAGCCTGCGAGGCGGTGAATGAATTTTGGTTTGAAACGCTGAACAAAGAGGTGCTCAGGGCGCCAAAAGCTGCTGATAATCAACGTTCTAAAAATCTGTCCATGCGAAATGGAATGCGTTTAGTCCGTACCGAAAAAGCGCAGTACGTATCCGGTGAGCTGGATTCAGAACTGTGGGAAATTACGCGGGAGATGTGGCGCGGGCGTCAGGACTGAGTTGGAGAGACGTGTTTACATCCTCGGCCCGCAGCATTATCCTCCCCATGGTTTAACGTCACGTTAACCACAGAATTTGATTCAAATGACTCGGGGTGCCCTTCTTTGTGAAGGCTGAGAAATACCCGTATTACCTGATCTGGATAATGCCAGCGTAGTCTGGTGATTATTCAAGATATAAATCAAAGAGTTGTGCGGTTTTTTCTCTTCATTTTGTTATGTTGTCACTCACAGAGACAAACAAAATGGCACACACATCTATCAATCACACCATCACCCGTAACGGGATCTACTACGTCAGCTTTCGCCTATCCGGCAGTAAATATTTCCGTCGTTCTTTAGAGACGGATAGCCACAGCTACGCGCAACTCTTGATGTCATTTGCTTCTCCAGCCATTCCATTAGTCAAACGTGGAACTGTCCACCCGGATCAGTTTGGTCAACGTCTTTCAGATTTCAGTAACCGCTTAAAGCAGCAGAATGAGCACTGGCTGGCTCAACAATTCCTCAATAGTGAGCAAAGTATTATTCAGCCGATGGCAGTGCAGGAATATCGGGAAACGGTTACTCCAGCAGAAGTTACTAAGTCTCAAAAACAGCCTGAACCAAAAGAAGTGCTAACGCTGGCTGGCGCATGGAACATGTACAAAAGGGAGAAGGCCCAGAACTGGACAAAGGCAATCTCACAGGCCAATGAACGGTTTATGGAAGTGCTGTTGATTGTCCTTGGCACAACAACCGATGTAACGACGGTTACCAAGCAAGACATTAAGCAGGTGATGGAAGTCGTTGAAAATCTTCCTAAGCGCGTTGTTCAGCCGTTTCGGTCGATGACAGTCCAGCAACTGATCGAATGTGATGATGTGCCACCTGAAGATCTGGTTGGTGCTGAGTCTATTCACAAGCATTTGAAGATTTACAAATCGCTGTTCAAAACCTTCCTTACCGATAACAAGGATATTCTGGAGAAGTCTCCGACTGATGGCGTAGTGGCTGCACCGTCTAAAGCGAGGTTTGGCGTATATAGTGCGGCAGAAATGAGAAAGTTTGTAGGTTGGGCACTAAAGCAGCCTGATGGCTGGGAGAAGTGGATCACTTTGTTGTTGGCATACACCAGGGCCAGAAGGGGAGAGATCGCCAAACTGGAGAAATCGCAGATCAAGTATGACGAGGACAGTCAGCGGCATTATCTCCTGATAGCAGAAGGAGGACAGGGGAAAACCGAGAATGCAACGCGACAAGTTGCTATCCATCCCAAACTGATTGAATGGGGTTTCCTCGATTTCGTCAATCGTCAGTGGAAAGAGAAAATCTTCTCACCAGTGTCGGGTAAGAACATGCCGAAGATAGGCAAAGTGTTAGCTGACGTTCGTGATCAGCTTGGTATTCCGTATCTTGATGATTACGGACAGCGCCGCTTGGTGCATAGCTTCAGGCACACAATGATCTCAACCTGTTTAGCTGGTTGGGTTGGCAACTTGGCGCATTTGCAACAGGTGGTCGGTCACGAGAAGAGCGGTGCAGGAATTACCCGGCGCTATATGCACACATTCCCATTATCTACGGTTTGTTACGTCATTGATGGATTGGCCTGGAAATAAATATGTGCATCAAGTTTCTTGCTGTTTCAGAAATTTCTTTGAAGATATCTTTCCTTTACTTTGATTGCGTAGGTGTACGATAAGCGAATAAATCATTATAGATAAAAGGGTTATCTATGGCTTTACATGGAAAGTTCATAATTAATGATGCGTACTACTCCCCGTTATCGTTTCCTGGTGTAGGCACGTTTTTAGCTTTCTCTGGTAATGGTGCTTACCGTAACCGTGGCGCATGTGGAATGATCCCCAAAGAGGGGCCAGTACCAGCGGGTAAATACTGGATTGTTGACCGCCCTCAAGGTGGGCTCAAGTCACAGCTAAACGCAGGGATGAGAGACATTTATAACCACTTCGCCAGCGGTGCTACATTCAAACATTCCGAATGGTTCGCATTATGGCGGGATGATTGGGGAGTCGACGATTACACATGGATTGAGAGCGTTAAGCGTGGCAACTTCCGTTTGCATCCAGGCGTACTCTCAGAAGGTTGTATCACTCTTCCACACGATTCTGATTTTGCCATGTTGCGTAATGCACTGTTGAGAACCCAGAAAATAGATGTTCCTTGCATGAGAAAACTACAGGCATACGGTACTATTGAGGTGATCGCCAATGGCAAAACATGCCCTTAGTTTATTCATCAAGTTAGCGCTGTTCGCTGTAGTTATGCTGATCGTTGCCAAAGTGGTTCCGTATGATGGATTAGTTAATTCTATTACGGGGCTTTTCGATTTCCAGAGTGCCGACAAGTTTACCAGCTTCATTTTGGGTGAGCCTGATTTAGAAGTTTGGGAATCGTTAGGTGATTATTTCAGTATCCTGATCAACACATTAATCAGCGTACCTGTCATGAGCGCCATTATCACGACGTACAGTGTCGTGACACACAAAGTTAGTCCAGCAGGCATTCCGAGAGAGTGGGGCAATTCTACGTTACGGCGGTTAGCTAAAATCTTCGGGTTTACCTTCCTGTTTTGGGCGCTGTTTCGCTTGCTGCCTTATCAGGCGTTATTCCCTGATCAGACGTATTCAAATTTCACTATGGCGGCGATTGTGGTCTTTCAGTTGCTCTTAACGATTGTTTGCTACTGGTTTATCACGAAGAAAATCATAACCAAAAGGAGTTTGTAAAATGCCTATTCCGGCTTACATGTGGCTTAAAGACGATGGCGGTGCAGACATTAAAGGATCTGTGGATGTTCAGGATCGTGAGGGGAGTATAGAGATTGTTGGCTTTAGTCACGGTCTGAACATTCCGGTAGACAGTGCCAACGGAAAGATCACCGGCAAACGTTCACATTCTCCGATGATGATTGAAAAGGAGTTTGATAGCTCCAGCCCGTATCTGTACAAAGCTGTTGCCACTGGTCAAACGTTGAAAAGCGCGGAGATTCGCTGGTATCGCATTAACCACGCAGGGCAGGAAGAGTGTTACTTCGTTATGACTATTGAGGGCGTGAAAGTGACAGGCATTAATCCAGGGATGCCAAACGCTAAAATGGCGGGGAACTCGCAGATCAACCACATGGAATCTGTTTCCCTGATGTATGACAAAATCACCTGGCGTTATGTTGATGGTAACGTCCAGTATACGGATGATTGGAACGTAAGAGCGTAACCAATAGAATAAGGGGGTGTAATGCCCCTTTTACTTTTCGTTGTCCCTCCTAATCACACCTCGTACAATTCCCCGCCATCCGGTCACGAAGTGATGAACGGTAACGTTCACCGCATAGCGGCCTTGTAAGCATGAGCGGGGGAAAGATGAAGCACAAAGGTGCATACAGCAACGGAAAGCAGCGGGGTGGTTCTGACAATTGGATGTCACCGCCAAGTTTATTTCGCAATTTAGATAAAGAGTTCAACTTTACCAGGGACGCAGCGGCGAGTGCGGATATCCTCAGTTTCTTATGTGATCGACGACCTGTGCTGGGAATCCTGACGGGGCCTTATGGCTTCTATTGTCTTAAATCAGAGAGTTGCATGAACAATGCTTGATAGATAACCCAAGATAAATCTTAAGTTGCAAGAGGTCTTATGATGTCTGCAAAATCAAATCGAACATACAAGTACGGCGACCAACCGATAAGAATCACTACTGTGCAAGTGGTTGAGCAACAGTTCGGAGGGGCGGCAACGGCGAAGCAAGTAGATGATTACCTCAGAAAGTTATTTCCGCATTATAAAGACGATACGTGGCTTAATCTTGTGGTTAACACAGTCAACTGTAACCGCAGCTACTGGAGTTTCAACAAAACCGCCAGGCGAACTGATGATGTAACCCATCGCCATCATGAGTATGACCGCTTATTCAAGCGAGGGAACATTTTTGAAATTTATCAACCCTCTGTGCATGGCATTTGGGAATTGTACCAGGATCAACGGGGTAAATGGTGTTACCGTCAAGTGAAGTCGGAGTTTGAAGAAGCAGTAGAGTCTGCTGCTAAATTACCCTCATCTACACGGGAGCGGATTTTAGCAACGGAAAGTAAAACTCCAGTGCTAATCGAAGTAACAACAAGAGTTTATAAGCGAAGCCCGTATGTGGTTGCAGAAGTTCTTTTAAGAGCTAATGGTAAGTGCCAAAGCTGTAAGCGTGATGCACCTTTCCTGAAAGAAGATGGTACACCATTTCTTGAAGTTCACCACATTGAGTGGCTTTCTAAAGGGGGAGAGGATTCCGTGGAAAATGCCATCGCATTATGCCCTAATTGTCACAGGCAAGCCCATTATGGTGTTTTGGAGTAACAAGTAAACCTAAATCTGATGAAGTCGCCAGAGTCTCCGCACGTTGTCTTACCACCAACGGGCATTAAGGCTTGTATTGTCCAAAATCTGGGCTACGCTACCTTTGATTACCCACAGCAAAGGATAAATAAGATGGAAAAAGAACACTTTAAGGCTCATGTTCAGTATGACGACTGGAAGGGAAGCGTTGCAGCAGACAGTGCTGATCAGGAAGACTTTAGCGACTTTCTGAGAGACAAAGGGGTATTGAAAGAAGGTGAGATAGTGAAAGGTATTTCCTTCTACTCAGCAGAGCGTTTCTTTGATGTTGAAGCATTTGTTTCAGACGATGTGGACTGACCCCGCCCCGGTAGACGATCCTGCCCTATAGTTGGACTGACCCCGCC
>NZ_DALZVG010000008.1:0-159055 GCF_032012665.1 Scandinavium sp. | reverse complement strand
GCGAACAGGCCGCCCAGCGACATCAGCATCAGGCTGACGGTGCAGTTGCCGCCGACGAAGGTTTTGACGCCTTTGTTGAGACCGTCGGTAATGACAGCCTGGTTCACCGGATCCAGAATGATGATGGCATCATCTTTCATGCGCAGCGACGAGGCCGCATCAATCCAGTAACCCTGCCAGCCGCTTTCACGCAGCTTTGGATAGATTTCGTTGGTATAATCGCCGCCCTGGCAGGTGACAATAATGTCGAGTGCCTTTAACGCCTCCAGATCGAAGGCGTCCTGCAATGTGCCACCGCTATGGGTGCCAAACGCGGGCGCAGCCTGACCAAGCTGGGAGGTGGAGAAGAAGACCGGGCGGATAGCGTCGAAATCGCGCTCTTCTACCATGCGTTGCATGAGTACAGAGCCGACCATTCCGCGCCAGCCGATAAAACCAACATTTTTCATAACGTGTTTTCCTGCAGAGGTGTGTGCTGTTGTGCTGACCCCGTTTTCCGTCACTGGACGCAGGGGCCTCACCACATTACAAAATGCAGCCAAAGTCGCAAGTGAAAAAATTCAATGATTCGTCATCATTAAGTAAAGCAGCTTATTTAACACGCTCATTATTCGGAGCGTGAAAAGTCATTATCAGGGAACAATGTCATGAGTGAAATTCTTTCTGCCGCGGTTTTATTGATCCTGATTATGGATCCGCTGGGAAATTTGCCGATTTTTATGTCGGTGCTGAAACACACGGAACCCAGGCGCCGCAGGGCGATCATGATACGTGAGCTATTGATCGCACTGGTGATAATGCTCATTTTCCTCTTCGCCGGAGAGAAAATTCTCGCCTTCCTGAATCTGAGCGCGGAGACCGTTTCTATCTCCGGAGGCATTATTCTGTTCCTGATTGCCATAAAGATGATTTTTCCCGGCAATGAGGGCGGCAGCAATGGGTTACCCGCCGGTGAAGAACCTTTTATCGTTCCGCTGGCCATTCCCCTGGTGGCCGGGCCGTCATTGCTGGCAACGTTAATGCTGCTGTCGCACCAGTATCCGAACCAGATGGGGCATTTGATTATCGCGCTGATGCTCGCCTGGGGCGGCACGTTTGTGATACTGCTGCAGTCGGGGCTGTTTTTGCGCCTGCTCGGCGAGAAAGGCGTGAACGCGCTGGAGCGCCTGATGGGGCTGATTCTGGTCATGCTCGCCACCCAGATGTTCCTGGACGGCATTCGGGTGTGGATGAAGGGTTAAGTAAAAGCAAAACGGCAACCTTCTGGTTGCCGTTTTTGTGTCAGACCTCGCATCCTTTTGGAAGATGCTTGTCGATCTCACCCTACCCGCTCAATCACCGCTGTACTCACCGTAAACGGCGTTGGCGTGCATACCGTAAGGTGTAGTTGTCGCATTATCCCAACACCGCTTCTCTGCTCATCCAGATGCGCTAATGGTTTTATCTGTAAATTCAACTACCAGGAACAGTTCCGGTTATCTTCTGTACAGTATATGATGCGCAAATAGCCATCATAAATTCAGGGAGAACAGGATGAAAATGGTGCTGCCGGTTGACGGGTACCGTTCGGCAAAGGAATTCATGGCAGCCATGCAGGGAAGCGAAGGCGATACCCACTGGCTAATGAAGCAGGCAGAGCACTGGCATGGTGGTATTCATCTGTACGGCGACTTTGCCAGAGATGCTGTCTTTAACGCTGACAGCCATGGCCTGAAATGCATGACGGATGGTCAGGTGGTGGCCTGGCGGCTCAATGACGATTATCAGACGGCAGCGTTCGGAAAAAGGATGCTGAAATTCAGCTCCACCTTCGTCCTCATCAAATCCACCTGCACTCCGGATAAAGCCAGCCCTGATAACGCGCTGGATTTTTACACGCTGTGGATGCAGATAGCCCCTCTCGCCGAATACGGCATTACAGACAAATCAACCGCCACAGTGACAGCCCGTGCGCTGAAAATCCGCCAGGACAACACCTCTCCCGGCTGGATACGTAGCGGACTGAGTGAAGGGGTCAACGTTCCCCGAGATGCGCTGCGTCACTATGAGGTGCCGCAGGATACGAAGACCACGCTACCACGCGGTGCAGTGGTTGAAATTAAGCAGGAGGCTTCATTCCTGCTGAACGGCAGGCCAGCTCCGTTTATTTTCGTGTCAGTGATATCGCTACCTGATGGTGCTAAAAGCGGATTATCCGTCGGGGAATCGGGCTGGATCTCCGGACTGGATAAATTTGTGAAGCGGCATGGCAATGCGCTGCCAGCGTGGATGCAGACTGCTCGTGAGCGTGGTGTGTTTAATCAGGTGGTAACGGTTTCCGGCGAGAATTCACCCACGGTGAAAGCCGGGGAGATTATCGGTCACCTGAGCCTGATCGAACGTCCGTCTGGCGGGCCACAACACTTCTGCCATCTGGAGGTGTTCAGCCAGGATGCCCGGATGAAGGATTTTCTGGCAAATAAGGCCGGGGTGACGATCGGTGCGGCAGAGCTGCACACGCTGGCGGATAAAACCCGCTGGAAGCACCGGGAGCAGGATAATACGTTTGTGGTGGCCGGCGTCGGGGGAGACCCTTCCCCCACAACTGCAGAGCGATACACCCCGGAAAGCGAATGCCGCCGTCTGGAAGCTGACGGGAAGACCTGGTACTACATTCCCGACGAGCTGGCTTGGATGGCTGCGGCGGATGTGGAGAGAGCGAACCAGTTCGATCTCGAAAAGCGGGGGTTTATGCCACTGGAGCAGGAAGATGCGCCGCAAAGCATTTTCCAGACGCCGAAAGAGAGCTGGCTGCGGCAGGTGTATGAACAGCTGGAAGCGCTGGCCCGGAGCGAAACGCGGGATATGTATTCATCGAGCTACACCGAGCAGTATCAGAAGCTGCTAAAGCAGATGGATCTGAACCAGGATGGCGTGATTGATGCAGGCGAACTGTGGCGGTTTCTGCATAACAGGCAGCCGCACATTCAGCATCAGGTGCAGCGCTTTGTGGTGAAACACCATAGTGAATGGCTGAAGGATGGCATGTCAGCCCTGTGGCAAGCTGCGCTGGATGAACAGGCGAAGAAATACCCGGCCATGGCGCTGTATAACCGTGACTTCATCAATAAACTGGTGTGGATGAAGGATGTACCGGAGATCCGCAGCAGTGAAGCGCTGTGGCATATGCATCCGATTGTGTTTCTTGATGCTATTAGGTCTCAAAAGAAAAGCTTAGAAGGAAGACTGACCTACAATGCTGAAGGTAATGATATTTCATCGTCTATTTATTATAGCCGGGTAATTCATTGGCCTGGTAATGACCTTTCAGGGGTGACGCTTGGACGAGGTTATGATATGGGAGATCGTTCGGAAGCGAATGTATATAGTGACATGGTCGCATCAGGAATACCTAGTGAGCAAGCGGCTAAAATATCGAAAGGCGCAGGATTAAAAGGAAGTTCAGCGCGTGATTTTGTACTTTCAAATAAGAGTGACGTAGGCGAAATTACATTGCAGCAGCAAAAGTCACTTTTTGCTATCATCTACCCAAAATATGTTGAGCGAGCAATTTCAAACTATATCAAATGGACTAATGGTGTCTCTGGTACTAAACCATGGGAAGAGTTAGACTCTACGATTCAGGAAGTACTGGTTGATTTTGTTTATCAGGGCTTTACGAAAGGACCCAAGCCTATGCTCGCTGGTTCGAATAACAATAAACAAGAACTGATTAGCTATATAAGAAATAGCCCTTCAATTTCTCAGTATGAACCTGGAAGGCATAGAGCGAATTATTTGGAGGATAGTGAATGAAACATGTTATAGCGGTCTTTTTATTCTATTCGGCATTCTCACATGGTGCGGATGTTTGTAACGATATAAAAAATTCTGATCAAGTATATTTGTGTGCCGAAAGCAAAAAGAGTGACGCAGATAAATATTTAAACAAACAATACTCAGAGTTACTAGCTAAAATAAATTCTGACTATATGAATGATGATGCGTTGAAAAAAGAGCTGGTAGATAATGTTAAGACCTCTCAGCGAGATTGGATTAAATTCCGGGACTCTAATTGCAAGTTATATTCTTTCCCAATTGATAGTAACAGCCCAGCACACCAAGCAGCTATTAATGAATGTGTCGCGAGAATGTCAGAAAGTAGAGGAAAGGAGTTAGCTACATTTTCTAATGACATATAGCGATAGTTGGCAGTTTTGAAAGGATCTTCTTAAGATCCTTTCTACCCATAATTTCTCTTCCGAAAACGATAAAACGCTGTGAATGGTTATGAAATTAATTAAGTTAACAAGTATTTTTCTGTTATTCATGCCACTTGCTGTTATGTCAAAATTTCATTGAGGCTGATAGTGTTTTCTTACGCTCCATTCGTGATAAAGACTGGCTCTCATTCGCAAAAAGGTATAACGGACCAAGTCAGAAGGGGTATGATTTAAAAATGGAGAACAATTACAATGCGTCATTATAATCTCTTGTTGTTATTTGTAATGTTTCTGTGCGGTTCATCGTTTGCGAGCGATGAATATTTTTTGTGCAATACTGCAAAAGGAATAATTAAGCTGGACGAAAATAAAGGTGTACTACGTTACACCTTAACGAAAGATCGTAAAATTGAATTTAAATATGAGTCAAAAGGGGATGGTTTTTCAGGGTTTAAATACAATCATTATTCGCGATTTCAAACAGACTACTTCAATGTGTCATTTGTGAATGCAGGATATAAATACACTATATTTAGCTATTATGAATATGAGAATGAAAACCGTGGGGTTAGTGTTACGAATCTAAATAGCAAAAAGGAATCTATTTACAATTGTAAGTCCGTTGGCATCGACTCCCTTAGTAATTTGTCGGAAAAATTGGCCTGTGATAAGGACTCAGCTCTTGGTTGTGGTTAGCTACATTTTCTAATGACATATAGCGATAATTGGCAGTTTTGAAAGGATCGTCTTAAGATCCTTTCTTCTTACCATCGCTGGTTTATGAATATAAAAACCGAAAAGGCAGTTTCTATCTCATTCATTAGCAAATTAAACCCGCTCGATCACCGCTGTACTCACCGTAAACGGCGTTGGCGTACACACCGCTAGGCTTAAACCTTCATGCTGCAAATCGCTCAGGTGCAGATTCAGCGGCGCGGTGCTGTCGTAGCTGACAATCTGCCAGGCGCTGCCGCCGCGCTGTTTGACCATCGCTTCTTTGCGCGTCCAGATGCGCCAGAACGCTGTCAGCCGCTGGTCTTCAGCTTCACGTTCAATCTCAATATGTTCGTTGCCGGTAAACGTCGCGTTGGCTAACTGCTGCCACTGCGGACGCGGGCGGAACGTTTCGATATCGCAGCCTACTTCGCCTTCGTCGCTGAGCAATAAAGCAATGTCATCGCCGCTGTGGCTCAGGTTAAACCACAGCGTATGGTGTTCATCGAACCCCGGCTTGCCCTGTTCACCGAAGTGAATTTCCGGCAGCGGCGACACCGCATGACACAGCAGCGCACGCCCGGCAAGCCAGGCGCTGCGACGCTTTCCTTCCGGCGCCTGTTCAGCAAGCACCTGCGGCAGCGTCGTCAGACTGAGGGTCGAAATTTTCCCGAGGAACAGCCGATACATCGTTACTCCCAGCGTTTAATGACAATCGAAGTGTTGATCCCGCCGAAGGCGAAGTTATTGCTCTGCAAAAACTCACAGTCGATAGCCCGTGACTCTCCCATAATGTAGTCCAGATCGCCACATTGTTCGTCCGGCTGCTGCAGGTTAAGCGTGGGCGCAAACCAGCCTTCACGCAGCATTTGCAGGCTCATCCAGGCTTCTAACGCGCCGCAGGCCCCGAGCGTATGCCCGAAGTAACTTTTCAGCGATGAGATTGGCGTACGGTTACCAAACACCGCAGCCGTGGCCTGACTTTCCGCGATATCACCGCGGTCAGTAGCCGTGCCGTGCGCGGAAATATAACCGATATCCGATGGCGCAAGTCCCGCCTGGCGCAGCGACTGCTCCATGCAAACCTGCATCGTTTCCTTCTGCGGCTGGGTGATATGCGCCGCGTCGCAGTTGGTCGCAAAACCGATGATTTCACCGTAGATTTTCGCCCCGCGCGCTTTCGCATGCTCCAGTTCTTCCAGCACCAGCGTGCCTGCGCCTTCGCCAATCACCAGCCCGTCACGGTTAACGTCAAACGGAGAGGGCGTTGTTGCTGGTGCGTCGTTGCGCTGGCTGGTCGCGAACAGCGTGTCGAACACCGCCGCCTCCGAAGGGCAAAGCTCCTCTGCGCCACCCGCGACCATCACGGTCTGGTAGCCGTGACGAATGGCTTCGTACGCGTAGCCAATCGCCTGACTGCCGGAGGTGCAGGCGCTGGAAGTCGGGATCACGCGCCCGCGCAGGCCGAAGAACAGCCCGGTGTTGACGGCGGTGGTGTGCGGCATCATCTGCACGTAGGTAGTGCCGGTAATGTTGTTGGTGTGCTTTTCGGTCAGCATCGTGGCGAACTCGCTCACCGGCCCGGTGCTGCCGGTTGACGAACCATAGGCAATACCGGTTTCACCGTTGGTCAGTACCGGGTTGTCGATAAGCCCGGCCTGCTCCAGCGCCAGTTCGCTTGCGCGGGTGGACATCAGCGAGACGCGGCCCATCGCGCGGATGCGCTTGCGGGTATAGTGAGCAGGCAGCGTGAAATCATCAATTGGTGCGCCAAGCAGCGTGTGCAGCCCGTCGTAAACCTGCCACTCAGGCATTTTGCGTACCGCATTCTGATAGCTGCGCAGACGCGCGGACACCGCATCCCAGCTTTCGCCAAAGGCGGTCACACCGCCCATGCCGGTAATGACGACGCGACGGGTCATAACATGCCTCCGTTAATGGAAATCACCTGACGGGTGACGTAGCCCGCAATGTCGGACATTAAATAGCTCGCAAGGCCGGCGACTTCATCAGCCTGGCCCATGCGTTTCATCGGAATAATATTCATCGCTTCTTTCAGCGCGGCCTCTTCCATCTCGATCATTCCGGTGTCGATAAGCCCCGGCGCGATGCAATTGACGGTAATTTTGCGCTTCGCAAGCTCAATGGCCAGCGCTTTGGTCGCACCAATAATCCCCGCTTTCGCCGCGCTGTAGTTTACCTGGCCGCGGTTTCCCATCACGCCGGACACCGAGGAGAGCGTAATGATGCGCCCGCCTTTACGGGTTGAAATCATCGGCATAATGCACGGATGAATCACGTTGTAGAAGCTGTCGAGGTTGGTGTGGATCACGCGGTCCCAGTCATCTTCGCTCAGCGCCGGGAACGCGCCGTCGCGGGTGATGCCCGCGTTGCTGACCACGCCATACCACGCGCCGTGCTGTTCGATATCGGCTTCCAGCACTTCGCGGCACTGCTCGCGATTGCCCACGTCGAACTGTAACAGGCGGCCTGTCCCCCCCGCGCGCTCAATGGCGTCAAGGGTATCCTGCGCGCCCTGCCGATCGCTGTGGTAATGCACGCCAACGGTAAAACCATCGGCGGCAAGCTTCAGCGCGATCGCGCGGCCAATGCCTTTACTGGCCCCGGTGACCAGAACTGAACGACTCATGATGACGCTCCCTGTTGAAACAGCGTGGTTAATTCTTCCTGTGAGGGCTGGAAGGTGTTGACGCGACCGCTGGCAAGCGTCTCGCCGCCTGCGGCAATGGCGCACTCAAAGCTGCCGAAACGCTCGTCCTGCATCAGCAGGGTGACGGTGATATCGAGCTGGCTTTCGGCAGCCAGTTCGCCGTTAGCGCACTTCAGCTCGCGCGCACCCAGCACCATGCCAAGGCTAATTTGCGCCTCACCGCGCTGCTGGCGATGCCAGCCGGACCAGACGCCGACGGTCTGCGCCATTAACTCGAGCGCGTACCAGCCCGGCAGGTTGCCGTTGGCGTCGAGGAACGGCGCAAGCACGCCGCGGCGGTTCACTACAACCTGGCAGACGGCCTGCTCTTCGGTAACGCTCAGCACGGTTTCGAGCAGCAGCATCGGCGCGTCGTGGGGCAGATAAGCGCCCGGTGATAAATAGTGGCTCATGCCCTTCTCCCCAGCAGGATGCTGGCGTTGTTGCCGCCAAAGGCGAATGAATTCGACAGAATAACCGGCCGCTCCAGCGGCTGCGGTGCACTAAGAATGCCGCAGGGCGGAAGCTGAGGGTCGGCGGGTGCCTGACTGAAGTCCTGCGCCGGAAGCGGCAGATCACGCGTTAAGATCAGCCAGCTCAGCGCCGCTTCGGTAATGCCCGCCGCGCCCAGCGTGTGCCCGGTCAGATGTTTCGTAGAGCTGCACGGCACGCTTTCGCCAAACAGCGCGTGAACGACGGCAGATTCCACCTGGTCATTCAGCGGCGTTGCGGTGCCATGCAGATTGATATACCCCACATCCTGCGGTTGCAGGTTCGCATCGGCCAGCGCCTGCTGAATGGCGCGAATGGCGCCAGAGCCCTCAGGATGCGGCGCAGAAATATGGTGTGCATCGCTCGATTCGCCCACGCCCAGCAGCGCCACGGGCTGAGGTTCGCGGGTCAGCAGCATCAGCGCAGCGCCTTCGCCAATGGTGATGCCACAGCGGTCGCGGCCAAACGGCTGGCACAGCGTGGTCGAGAGCGACTCTAAACTATTGAAACCGTTAACCGGCATGCGGCTGAGCGTGTCGGCACCGCCGACAAGCGCCACATCGACCAGGCCCGCGTCAATCAGCCGACGACCGCTGATCATTGCGCGCGCACTGGATGAACAGGCAGTGGAAAGCGTATAGGCCGGGCCTTCCAGCTTCAGCCAGTTGCGCAGGAAACGCGACGGGTCGCCAAGCTCCTGCTGTGCGTAGCGCCAGTCAGGGCTCTCTTTGCCGTTCAGCGTCATGTCCGCGTGGATGTCGCCTTCATCGAGTCCGGAGGTGCTGGTGCCCATGATCACCGCCACGCGGTCGCGGCCAAAGCGGGCGATGGCGTCGTCCACCTGCGGCTGAATTTGCGCCAGCGCCGCCAGCAGCAGCTGGTTATTGCGGGAGCGATGCGCGGCAAACTCGTCGGGAATCGCAGGCAGTGCGCCATCCACGCCGCCGAGCACGGCGGTAATGTCGCCCTGTAGCCAGCCTTCGCGCGGGCGCATCCCCGGGGCGATGCCAGTGCTAAGGTTGGCAACAATCTCGTCCGGCGTGTTGCCCAGCGCGTTAATCATGCCTGCGGCAGCTATGTAGATCATCTCAGTCACCCAGGTATTGAATGGTGATGTGGTAGTTAAAGACGAGCTGTTCGATGCTGATCGGCTCACGCTTGCCCTTACGCTGCAGGTAAGTGATTTCGGTCACCAGCTTGCCGCCCGCGTTGCGAAGCTCACGTTTATCCCCACGATCCGTCAGCGTCCAGCCCTTCGGCAACTGCGGCGTCCAGGCGCTCAGCGGCCAGTGACTCAGCATCACGTCGGCCAGCACCTGGCTTGCGGGTGGCAGCTGTGGCACTACGATGGACTGCTCGGTGTGAATCCCCTGTTCATCATAGGTGACGAGGAAGAGACGAATGCCGACGGACGACAGCCCTGCCAGCGTCAGCTTTTTATCATCAGCGTTCAGCATCACCAGCAGCGACTGAGTTTTGCCGTTGAACGTGCCGGTCAGCAGCTGCTGTGAACTGACCGCTGTCGTAATACCGGGCGCAGGCAGCGTGACCTGCGTGCCAGGCTGAAGCCACGCCTGGGGGCGGCCATTTTCATTCCGGGATGAATGGCTACAGCCGGTCAGTATCAACACAGCAGCGAGCCAGAATATACGCATCATCATTAATACCTCAAAATCTGCCGGGTGGTGCGATTGCCGGGTGGCGCTAACGCTTACCCGGCCTACAAGCCCGGTTGACATATGTGTTTGTAGGCCCGTGCAAGCGCAGCGCCGCCGGGCGAGTTTCATGACCTTTTTCTTTTTTTGCCCGACATCGCCAGCGGCGACAGCAGAAACGCGGTGAAAATCCCGCTCACCAGCACGATGCCGAAGCTGCTGATGGCCTGGGTGGCGCTGAACACCAGCATGCCGAGCGTCAGGAGCGTGGTGATCATGGCCAAAGTAATCGCCAATAGCGACGTCAGCGGCGTACCGCGCGGGTTGCTGAAAAACAGGGTGTAGTTGATGCCAATGCCGAGCACCAGAACCAGCGCCAGCAGGGAGAACAGGTTCACCGTGTGGCCGCTAAACGCCAGCACCGCCAGCCCGCAGCCAAGCGACAGCACCGACGGCACCAGGCTTATCAACCCTTTACGCCAGCCCAGGCGCAGCATTGCGCCAACAGCGATCACCACCAGCGCCACGCCGAGCAGCGCCGTTAAAATGGTGCGATACAGCATAAACAGAGCGTCGAATGAGGCTTTACGGTCGTTCCACGCCACGCCTTCAGTGTTATCGGCCAGACGTTGCAGCGCAGCGCTGTCCTTCACGCCGTCTACCGGCACCAGCACGCCACTTTTACCGTCAGGCAGGGTCAGCCAGAGCAGACGCCAGCCTTCGCTGGCCGGGCTCTTCAGCCACGCCTCAACGCTCACCGGCATCGATGATAAATCAGGGGTCACGGTCTGCAATCCGGCGGTGTTCAGCGCTTTTACCACCGCTGGTGCAGCCTGCTTCAGCAGAGCTAAATCCTGCTGCTGGCGCGCGACGGAATTGAGCGGCAGCGTACGGAACTGAGCAAAATCACCGGCGACACGCGCTTTTTCAAGCTGCGGCGTGAAGGCCTCCAGCCGCTCCAGCGTCTGCTGAGCCGTATCGCCGTACACCACGAACCATTTCTGATCGACGCTTTGTCCGGTGAGCGCAGTAATCTTTTTCTCCTGCATCAACAGGTGCTGCGGCAGCGCCTGAAGCTGCGAAATATCGTCATTCACGCGCAGCTGTGAAAGCCCCGCCAGCGCAAACAGCGCCAGCACGAGCGGCAGGCCAACGGAGAGCTTTTTATTGCGCCGCCACGCCGCCAGCCAGCGCAGCATCAGTGCCATCATCGGCACCGGTCGTACCGGCAGGCCGCGGCACAGCCACGGATGCCAGAAAATCACCGTCAGGCAGGAGGCGCTCAGGCCTGCTGCGGCAAATACTGCCATCTGGCGAATACCGGGGAACGGGGCAAGCATCATGATGAGGTAGGCAGCAACCGTGGTCAGCAACGCCAGCAGCAGCGCATTGCGCACCTTGAGCAGGCTTTCCCAGGTTGAGCTTTGCTCACCGTGCACCATCCTTTCAGTCAGGTAGTAAAGCGTGTAGTCGGCGGAAATGCCGATGATGCTCATGCTCATCACCAGCGTCATCAGGTGCAGCTCGCCGAACAGCAGCAGCGTCATCACCGTACCTGCGGCGGCGCCAATGCCGATGGAAATCAGGCACAGCAGCAGCGGCCGCAGCGAGCGGAAGACCAGCACAATCAGCAGGATCACCCCCAGAATCGTCGCCACGCCCAGCGTAGAAACGTCATGCTTCGCCTGCTGGCTGGCGTAGTCGCTGTAGAACATCGTGCCGCGCGACAGCACCTTCGCCTGCGGAAACTGCGCTTTCAGCTCCGCTTCCAGCGCCGCCAGCTGCGTCACACGCTGGTGGGTTTGCTGCATGTCGAACGACGAGCCGTTGAGCTCACCGTGCAGCAGATACCAGTAATTTCCTGCTTCATCTTGCGCCACCAGCCAGCCGTCCATCAGCCGAAGCTTTTGGCCGTTCTGCGCCAGCGCCAGCTGTGAGCCACGCATCAGCATCAGCGGATCGTTATTGAGCTCTTTACCGCTGACGCCAGAAAACGCCGAGTAAAGCTGCGACAAAATCCACTGCGCCTGGGCTTCACCGCCCTGTTGCAGGCGCGCACGCGTCGCCGGGTCGATCAGGCCGTTGCGATGCTGAAAGAAAAATGTGCCCCACGCCTGCTGGCTTTTGGTATCCATCTGGCCTTTGACTTCACTCAGCGCACCGGAGTTTGTCAGCAGCGCCTGCCAGCGTGCCGCGACCGCCGGATCGGCGGTTTTGCCGGGGCTGACCATCCACACCAGTTGGCTATCCAGGCGCTGAATAAAGCCGTCACTCAGCGCAGGCGGAATGGTGCCCAGGCTTTGTGAGGGCAGCATCGCCAGTACGCTGCTGTTCAGTCGCGCACGCGGCAGCATCAGCACCAGGGCGACAAGCAGAATAAGGCACAGTACCAGCCAGCCGAAGGCGGCGCGGCCGGCGTTACTCGGCGGTAAAGCGCTTACGTTCGTCATCGGTCAAAGTCGCTGGCGTCAGGCGTTGGTGGCTTAAAGTGATGTCCGTACGATCGCCCTGCTTATCGTTCAGTTGGATCGTTTCCAGATACGTCTTGCCGCTCAAATCGATGGAAGTAAAAATCTTGTCCAGCGGCGTGACGACGGGCGTCAGCTTCAGCGTCCAGCGGTCGCTGCCCTTGTCCTGAAAATCGATGCGGAAGTTCTGCTCCAGCACTTTGCGGTCGGCCTGAAACAGCGCGCGCAGCAGGTGGTTAAACTGGAACATTTGCGGATTGTTGTCGGCGGTAATGGTCTGCGGCGGCTGGCCGTTGATGATCTGCACCATCCGCGTGTCATTGAGCATCAGGCGCATCGGGAACGGCGAGGTCTGATCCCACAGCAGCCCGGTGTCGCGGGCGATCAGCATTTCACCCTGCGAGCGCAGCGGCTGCGGCATCTCTTTGATGGTACGCGTCTGGTCGAAATGGGCGCGCACCAGCGGCTGTTCGGTAAAGCGCTGCTGGAGTTCGTCCAGCGTGACGGCATGCGTGAACGGGGACAGCAGCAGAATGACGAAAGGCCAGAGCTTCATGATGCCACTCCCATACGTTCAAACAGAACCGCCGGGCTGACGAAGCACAGCTCTTTGCTTTTCTCCTCCACCGCCACCTGAATGGTGTAGCCGGTGGTGGTGCGTTTTCCGCTGGCCGCGTCGAAGATTTCATAGCCGATGCGCAGGCGGTTTTCATACTCTTCGAGCTTCGCGCGTACGCGGATGGTTTGCTCGAAGGTCACCACGTCGCGGTACTTCACGCGCGTATCCACAACGGGCCAGACGTAGCCGGATGCTTTCATCTGGCGATAGCCATAGTCGAACTGGTTGAGCAGCGCCTCGCGTGCGATTTCGAAATAGCGGAAATAGTTGCCGTGCCACACCACGCCCATCATATCGACGTCGTGAAACGGCACGGTGATTTCAACTTCGGTGGTAAAGCGGGGATCGTTGAGCACCCGTTACTCCTTCTCGGTCGCGTCCGGCAGTTGCCAGAAATCAAAAAAGTTAAACCAGTCGAGCGGCGACGAGAGCGCGTAATGCTCCAGGCGCTGCGCGTAGCGGTCGACGGCATTCTGCAAAGCCTGCTGGCGCTCACCGCGCGGCAACACCAGCGGGTCGGCAAAAGGCTCGCAGTGAACGTGCAGTTTGCCCTGCTGCTTAAGAGCAAAAATCATCAGCACCGGGCATTTCAGCACCGAAGCCAGAATAAAGGGCCCCTGCGGGAACGGTGCGGGTTGCCCCATAAACTCGCTCCAGATAACGCGCCAGTCGCCGCCGCGCTGCGGATTGACCGCAATTCTGTCGCCGACGATCGCCACCCATTCGCCCTGATCAAGCTTCTCTTTCAGCAGCATCGCGGTGTCCGGCCCCACGTCGGTAACGGAAATCAGGTTGATGCCCGACTGCGGGGCGTTCTCTTCCATCACCTGCTTGAAGCGCTGAGCGTTCTCATTAAACACCAGCGCGTTGATGGTACGAGTGGAGAGCGCGCGACAGGCTTCGACATCCCCGAGGTGCGAGGCTAACAGCAGCTTGCCTTGCGGCGCTGACATATCCAGCGCGGCCTGTGCTCCGGACGCAAAAACGATATCCCGCCCCGGCTTCAGTTCGCCGCGCCAGCTGGCGATTTTGTCGAGAATGGCGTGACCAAAGCGCATAAAGTGGTGAAAGCTGTTACAGCGGGCGGGCTGCGGCAGGTTACGGGCAGCCAGTTCACGTTTCGTGACGGCAATCCACTGCTGCGACGCACGGCGCGGAGCGCTTGCGGTGAGCCAGAATACGGCGATTACCGGCCACAGCAATAGAGAAAACGCACCACGACCGAAGGTTCTCCACACCCAAATCATCAGGCGCATGCCCCATAAGCCTTTCGCTTCGGGCTGCTTCGCCCAGTGCTGCCTGCGGCGGCGCATCAGCAAAGAGGGGATACGCGGCAGCATGCCGAAGAACAGGCGCGTATGCATCCACGAAATGCGCAGGTTGTCCTTCAGCGCGTCGAAGTGCGACAGACCGTCCTGCGGATAGGTCACACGGGTCGGCACAAAATAGCTGGTGTTGCCCTGCCAGTAGAGGCGCACCATCACTTCGGTATCAAAATCCATGCGATTACCGAGCGGCACGCGGCGGGCGAGCTGCAGCGTCGGTGCTACCGGGTAAACGCGAAAACCGCACATGCTGTCTTTAAGCTGGAGAGAAAGCGTCTCAATCCATACCCAGACGTGCGTGACGTAGCGCCCGTAAAGGCGCGAGCGCGGCACGGAATCATCGTAAACCGGCCGCCCGGAAATCAGCGCGTCCGGGTGTTTTTCGGCAAGTGTGAGCAGGCGAGGAATATCCTCAATGGCGTGCTGACCGTCTGCGTCGACCTGCACCGCATGGCTGAAGCCCGCACGCTGCGCCTCTTCCAGCCCGCGAATGACAGCAGCCCCTTTGCCCGCGTTTTCGGGCAGGCGCACCAGCGTAATGTGTTCATGGTCTGCCGCGAGGGCTTCAAGCACCTCGCGTGTGGCGCTCTCGCTGCCGTCATCCACGATAATGCACGGCATCTGAAACGCAGACAGCCGGGCAAGCACGCTCGCCATCATCGCACCGTGGTTATAGCAGGGGATCAGAATGCAGGGGGTAAAGGTTACCGACATAACCGGATCTTTCCGCTGCTGGCGGTATACCGTGCTTCGCCGTCATGGCGCTCGTAGCTGAAGGTCAGGATCTGCTTTTCCGCCAGCCAGGTAAGCCGGAGCGTAACGGTGGTTTCCGGCAGCAGCGGCGCCTGAAACTTCACGTTCTGAATGCTGTGAAAGCGATAGTCGGGGGCCAAAAGCGTGATGGCGTAATGCATTACCCAGTCCAGCTGCGCCACACCAGGCAGCAGCGGCTGGACGTCAAAATGCCCCTGAAACCAGAACAGCTCCGGGTCCAGATGCAGCGTCAGAGATAACGACTGCGGCTGTGTCTGCTGACGTTCAATTTCGCGAGGCTTCATGAAAACAGCTCCTGCAACTGCGCGTAAACACGCTTGTTCATGCTGTTGACCGGGATGTCATCCACCACGCGCCAGTAGCGCGGCACGGCAACGGATTCCAGCCACGGCTGCAGCGCCCGCCGCCAGGCTTGCTCCTGCGCTTTTCCGCCGGTGGAGAGCCACTGTTCACGTGCGCTTTCGGTGAGCACCAGCACCACGCCGATGCCCTGACGCCCTCCGCGCGAAACGGGGAGCGCGGCCGCATCAACAATGCCTTCAAGCGCCATCAGCCGTCTTTCCACTTCGCTCAGCGACACGCGTTTCTCTTCAATTTTCACCACCCGCCCACGGCGACCCGCAAGGCGAAAACCGTCATCAACCAGCTCAATCATGTCGTCCAGCAGCAGGCCCGCTTCGTCGTGCAGCAGCGGTGAAAGCAAGCGCCACTCCTCACCTTCCGCCCGCAGCGTTACGCCCGGGAAAAGCTGCCAGGAGGTGCCGTTGTCGATGCGCTGACGCCAGGCAACAATGCCGGTTTCCGTGCTGCCGTAGATTTCATCCGGCCAGACGTTGAGCCAGCTCTGCGTCTCTTTCACCTCTTTCCATGGCAGCATACCGCCTGCGGAAAGGATCATCCCGACCGGCGGCGGCGAAAGCTTCGGGTCGAGGCGCTTAAGAAACGCCGGACTGCTGATAAACACATAGCGATGTTCTGGCGGCAACGCACTCAGCTGTTCAGCGTAATAAAGCATCGACGCATGCAAAGGCAGCCCGCAGGCCATCGGTAAAAAGATGCGGAACGTCAGGCCATAGAGATGCTGGGGCACCACAGACGCCACCACCCGACAGCCTTCAAGGCGCGGCTCAAATCGCGCATACAGCATGCACGCTTCGGCATCGAGCAGGGCGACGGGCTTAATGATTTTCTTCGGCAGGCCGGTTGAGCCGGACGTAAAGAGCTCCACGTAGCTGTCCGCAGGAACCGGCGGCAGCGTGATGTTGCTGTGAGAAACGTTTTCAGCGGCAGCGACCACAATCTGTGGGCTGTCGCAGGCAAGCGGATTTTCGCTGAGGATACCGTCGAACAGCTCCTGCTGTTCGCCGAGCAGCGAGGCGCGACAATGGCCTGGAATCACCGGAATTTTGCCCGCGTGCAGCGTCGCCAGCAGCGCCACGACAAACAGATAGCTGTTTTCGAAACAGAGCGCCCAGCGCTCGCCGGGCTGCTTTTCCAGCGCCTGGAACAGCGACCCGACGTCATGTCGCAGGTCGCCTAGCTGCCATTCACGTGCGCCGAGCCACGCGATACGGGTATCGTCAGGGCGTAAAGGATTGAGCCACTGCGACAGCGGAAGGGGGTGTGTCATGGTTGTACTCTTTTCATCAAACGTCGGCGAACCAGCCATTCACCAGCCATCAGGATACCCATCAGCAAATAGGCGATAACGCCATTCCACGCGGTCCACAGCCGCATATCGCCATGCAGAGCGGTGAACAGCGCTACCGAGCCGTTCACGATAAAAAACAGACACCAGATGCGGGTCACCTGTCGGGTATAGCGCACGCCTTCCGGTGGCAGATTCGGTTCACGCAGCCGGGCCAGGCGTTCTACCAGCGGCATAGCGCTCCACAGCGATCCGCCAAACACGGCCAGCATCACCAGGTTCACCACCACCGGATAGAACAGCAGCAGCTGGTGCGCTTTGAGCATGCTGCTGGCAACGCACAGCGCAATGCCTGCCAGCGCCACGCTTTGTAGCACCCGCCGCATTGGCCCGGCCTGCTTACGCACCTGGAACAAACGCAGAAGCAGCAGCACCGCCATCACCGGCAGCAGCCAGTGCAGGCCGTTATGCGCCAGCCCAAACCCGACCAGCAGCGGCCAGGCCAAAACGATGGTACCTGTCGCCAGCCGCATTAACGGCAGCGAACGAAAGCCGGACACGCAGATTACTCGTCGCGCAGCAGACGGCTGACGGCATCGACCACATCCTGAACGGTGCGGACGGACTTAAACTCTTCGGGTTTAATTTTCTTACCGGTTTTTTTCTGCAGGTGGACGACCATGTCGACGGCGTCGATACTGTCCAGCTCCAGATCTTCATACAGGCGGGATTCAGGCGTGATGCCCTGAGGGTCGATTTCAAAGAGCTTGTGCAGAAGTTCGGTGACTTCCTGAAAAATGGTTTCTTGTTCAGTCATAACGGACTCGTCTTTACGCGCGTTGGGCGTGAATAAAGGACGCCAGTGTAGCGACGGAATAGAAATGCTGGCGCATCTCTTCGCTTTCGGCTGAAAGCACCACGCCGTACTGATTTTTTACCGCCAGCCCCAGCTCCAGCGCATCGATGGAATCCAGGCCTAAGCCGTCGCCAAAGAGAGGGGCATCGGTGTCGATATCATCCGCTGATAACTCGTCAAGATTCAGGGTCTGAATAATGAGGTTTTTTATTTCTGAATAAAGGGCTTGCATCATTAATTCCTGCCAAAAGAGATCTTTCCCGGTCAGGTTTCCGGGTGGGACTGCTGTAACTGCGACAAAAATAGCCGGTTGAGCTGGCGTGCGGCCAGTGCCGGTTCTTGTAAGTTTGCATCATAAAAGTCGGTGAAGGCGAGGCGCTGGCCCACATTCACATCGAATATTGGCTTCACCGGCGGCACATCATACCACTTGCTCTGTTTATCAAGCATGCGTTCGCTGCAGCGGATTGTCACAATTCGCACATCGCTTGCGCAACGCACGGCAATATTTGCGGCACCGCGCTGGAGCGTCATGGGCTCACCGTAGCGGGTGCGGGTGCCTTCCGGGAAAATCAGAAGGGTATCGCCGTTTGCCAGACGCTGCTGGCAGGCGGGCAGCAGGCTTTCGGCCTGGCTGTTAATCAGATAATCCGCGCTGCGAATGACGCCGCTCATAAAAGGATTGTGCAGAAGCGACGCTTTGACCATGCAGTCAGTTTCCGGCATGACGGAGGCCAGCATCACGTAATCGAGCAACGACGGGTGGTTGGCAACCACAAGGCAGCCCTTTTCATCGCGTAAGACGGCTTCGCCGTGCACGCGGTAATCCAGCACCCCCATCACGCGGGTGACCCACAGAAAAAAGCGGAAACTTTGCGAGATGCTGCGCCGGGCGATATGACGGCGGCGCGCGGCATTGCGCACGCAAACCAACAAAATATTAAACCAGATGAGCGACAGCAGCAGGCCGCCAATGCCGAACAGCGAGAAGCAGAATCCGGTCGCGAAGATGCGCCACAGGCGGTTGAGTTGCGAACTGGCACGGCTCATTGGCGGCTCCAGCACCAGCGAGCCACTTCGCCGTCGATGGCAAATTCACGGTCGCCATTCAGGTAGTGGCGCAAAAATATCAGGCTTTGCGGCAGACTATTTTCCTCTTCGCTGCCGCCCGGCTGCGTGGTGCAACTGAACGTTGCTCCCGCTTCAAATACCATCGCACAGGCATAGGCCCAGGTTGGCATATCGGCGGGTACGCTGGCGTGATAAAACGCGGGTAAGGAACCGTCAAAATCGACCATCAGCACCCGCTGATAGCCCGCCTGCAGCAGGCTGGTAACTTCGCACAGCCCCTGCTGGAAGGTGTCTTTTCCGGCGGCAAGCGAGGAGGAGACAACAGGCTGCTTCGCCGCGATGGTCAGGTTGCCGACGGCGGAATTGTGCACGGAGAGGGCGAAATCGGTAGGTGAAACGGCCTGCCCGGTGGCCAGCGCTTCGAGAATACGGTAATTACGCTCCAGCTCACCGTGCCGACTGGTGTAGAGCACGGCATCAATGGCGTGTTTTTGCAGCATCGACATTCCGCATTCCACGGCAAGCCTGCTGCCGGAGCTGAGTCGACGCGCGGTCATCATCGGCAACGTCGTGAGTTTCGCCTGCGGGGCTTGCGGGTCAATGGCGCGCGCGTGGTCCGCCCAGTCGAGCCACTGCGTGACGTCGCTAAGGCCAGGCGCGCGGGCCCGCCAGTCGGTAAGGTGTAATGCAAAATTCATCAGTGCAGCCTGGTCTGTCGGGACTTTTAAGACGTTATGCCATCAGTTATCGTTTTATTCACGCGGCAATCGCTGGGGCCGCTGTTTTCGCTCACATCCTACAATGTTGTCGGCAGGCTGGCGAATACCTGTAAGGCAGAGTGCTCTTAAATTGAGACTTTTCTCCCGATGGCGAAAACCGCCGCCGGGATATCAGCCCGTTTCAGGCTAATATCCCGCAACAACGATTACTGCTGGGCCGCGCTGGAAAGGCTAATCTGAATATCTTTATCCAGGTTATGCACCCAACGATTGTAGTTTTTATGAATTTTACCACCGGACGCCATCAGGTTGGTACTGCCATCATATTTGATGATGTAGCTGCTGGCGGAATACTGCACGAGAATATTGGCGATATGGTCGCGTGCCTGCTGGCGGCCTTTAATCACGCCCGGGCCAGCGTCGGTCATAATCCACTGGCGATTCAGGCCAGCTTTTAAAATAGCATTTCGCACCTGAGCTTCGGTGTGACCCGCGGCAACAGGACTCTGAACTGTTTCAATCGGTGCGGTACGGGACACGCACCCGGCCAGCACGCCCACAACGGCAGCGGCGGCAAACCATCTCACTAACTTTTTCATCAATAACTCCATTCAATACGTAAAGCAATGCGTGATTAAAACAAGCGATATTCAAACCGTATATCAACGTAAAGTGAAATTGTTATTCTGGCCACTCGGCCATTCACTTTGCGTTATTTAAACGTTAAAAGTGAACGACGAATTAAGCACAGTTGCTAATAACGACGGTTTGTAAAATGATAAAGGAGTGACGCAATGGCTGCAACTGTAAGCATTGTTAATACGCTGATAATATTTATCGCCATTAATATCGTGTGCATTTCTGAATTATTCTGGCAGAATTTTAGTTAGGCTGATAGTAATATTCTGGCGAATAAAAATAAAACTACCCAAAAGGGTAGTTTTATTCACTGGCAACGGCGCTATCCGGGAAGCCGACTTTTGGGTCGCCCTGGTCCCAGCAGGATCGCCAGCTTGCTGCCGCCTTTGGTGGTTTCCATCCAAATCTTGCAGACGCTGGTGAGCGGCACCGACAGCAGCATCCCGACCGGGCCGAGCAGCCAACCCCAAACCAGTAAAGACAAAAAGACCACCAGCGTCGACATTCCCAGACGATGGCCCATCAGGCGTGGCTCCAGAATATTGCCGAGCACCATATGCACCGCCAGGAACAGGACACCCACCAGCACACACTCGTACCAGCCATTGAACAGCAGCGCCTGAAGCATGGGCGGAATAGCAGAAATCACCGACCCGATATTGGGCACGTAGTTAAGCAGAAACGCCAGCACGCCCCACATCAGCGCAAACTGTACGCCCATCAACAGCAGACCAATCCAGACGATGATGCCGGTCAGCAGGCTGATAAATGTTTTCAGCGCCAGATAATGTGAAACGCCTTTCAGCGCGCGGTGCAGCCCGGCGATATGGATCTGCGGATTGACCAATGCGAAACGCAGTTTGTACGGCACGTGGCGCACTTCAAACAGCATAAACACCACGGTCATCACCAGTAGCACAATGCTGGCCATCGCCCCGGAAAGCCCGGTCATCATCGTGGTGGCGAAGGTCATCATCTTGTCGGAATCCACGCCTTGCAGCATGCGCTCCAGCGACATGTGCATATGTAAAAACGGCAGTGAATCCTGTAAGGCCAGCAGCTTGTGGGTCAGCTCTTTATTGTATTTCGGCAACATGGCGACGAATTCATTGCCCGAGGCTGCCAGCAGGCCAACCAGCGCAGTAAGCACGCAAAGCATCACAAACACCACGATCGAGATGGCTATCGGCCGCTTTACGCCGCGGCGAATAAACCAGGTGACCAGCGGATTGAGAACAATGGCGAAAAAGAGCGCCAGCAGGAGCTGAACGATGATGTCTGCTGCGGCGTGGATCCCGGCAAGAATGATCACCAGAGACGCCAGCTTTAACAGAATGTGTAAACCCGCTTTATCCGCGGCAGGTGTGGTCATGGTATTTTCCTTAATAAGCTATCGGCATTAAGTGTAGTGCGTTGCGGCGGGTTAATCGTCTGAAAGCGGGGCAAAAAAAAGCCCCGGTCGCAAAACCAGAGCTTGTCCGTCAGCGGGCTAATTTAGTTGATGACGATGGTGTTAATAATGTCTTCAGCCTGGGTCTGCGCTTTTTGCTGATTGTCAGCAGGCAGGGTGATTTGCAGGGTCAGCAGTTTGTCATCCACTTTGCCCAGCACCACGGAAGAGTACGCGGTCTGACCTTTTGCAGAGATGATGCTGTCGAGCTGCTGCAGGGTATGACCCTTCAGCTCGATGGATTTGTTGGTTACGACCTGCAGCTGCGGGTCACGGCCGCGCTGCTGCTCTTCCAGACGGGAAGCCAGCACGCCCAGGTCTTCACTGGTGTTGTCGCCCACAATCACGATCACGGCTTTCTGGCCTGTGGCGTCAGAATAAACGTGCATGTTATTGGCCTGAGTTCCCAATTTGCCGCTCTGATCGGTCATATCACCCGGCAGAGAGAAACTGAGTTTGCCGTCCAGTAATTTAACGGACTGGGCAGCCGCGTTGCTTTCGGCGGATGCTCCCTGGGCAGGGGCTTTGCTGTCACTGTTATCACAGGCCGCAAGACCCATTACCAGCAGGCCAATACCGGCGTATTTAACCAATTTGCGCATTGACATCTTCCTTTTGATATACGGCCATTAACGGCACATCCACGTATCTTATCACAACCCGTGAAATGCACGCTTACCCGTGCTGAAAAGCGGGGATTTCAGATTTATCTGCGAGCCTTTTCAACAGCATATTCAGCAATACGCCGTACATCGGCAGGAAGAATACGATACTGATGAGCACCTTGAAGCTGTAGTCGACCAGCGCGATTTCCTGCCAGTGGCTGGCCATAAACGGGTCCGTGCTGCGCCAGAAGGCAATGAAGAAGAAGGCGACGGTATCGCTGATATTGCCAAACAGCGTCGAGGCCGTCGGTGCAAGCCACCAGTGGCGGCTTTTACGCAGGCGGTTAAAGACGCCTACATCGAGGATCTGCCCCAGCGCATAGGCCATAAAGCTGGCGGCGGCGATGCGCGCCACGAACAGGTTGAAGCTGCCGAGGGCGGCGAAGCCCTGCCACTCGCCCATATAAAATAGCGAAGAGATGACATAGGAAATCAGCAAAGCCGGCACCATCACCGCAAAAATAATCCGGCGGGCCAGCGGCGCGCCAAAAATACGCACGGTTAAATCCGTGGCGAGGAAAATAAACGGAAAGCTGAAGGCGCCCCAGGTGGTGTGAAAACCAAAAACGGAGACCGGAAGCTGCACCAGATAGTTGCTGGACGTGATCACCAGCAGATGAAAAAGCGAAAGCCAGAACAACGCTTTTACGCGCTGGGCCTGAGAAAACATCGTCATATTGTGACCTTTTTAGTGGTTGGGGTGAGGGAACCCAATGAAAACCGCCGCATGATACTGCTTTCGGTGCGCTTTGCAACGGCTAATTTTCGCGCAATCGTTAACCTGCCTTGCGTCACAAAAAAGTGCGCGTAAACTAATGCGGTTTTTGACTGACTGAGTGAACCATGAGCGATCTTTTTTCTGCCGCTGACCACACCCTGGACGCACAAGGCCTGCGCTGCCCGGAGCCAGTAATGATGGTGCGTAAAACCGTGCGTACAATGCCCGTGGGCGAAACGCTGCTGATTATCGCCGACGATCCGGCAACCACCCGTGACATCCCCGGCTTCTGCCGCTTTATGGAACATGAGCTGATTGCTCAGCAAACCGAAAGTCTGCCTTATCAGTATTTGATTCGAAAAGGCCATTGATTCCTCAGGGCGGAAATTGTGATCCGCTCTGAAATATTGTTATCAAAACATTAAACCAACGTTTCACAATTGTAGCTTTTGTGAGGCGTCTCACCGTCGTTTTCCTGACACCAGGCTAGTTTTTAAACGCAAAATTAAAACAACGTTTTATTAAATACCCTGGAGACGACCGATGAAAATGACTGTAAGGCCATTTGTGGCCGCCCTTTGCCTGTCCACCGCCACCCTCATTTTTTCCCCTTTTCTTCTCGCACAAACCATCCGTGCCGCCGACGTTCACCCGGAAGGTTATCCGAACGTTGTCGCGGTGCAGCACATGGGGGAAAAGCTCAAACAGCAGACCAACGGCGAACTGGACATTAAAGTCTTCCCGGGCGGTGTGCTGGGCGATGAAAAGCAAATGATCGAGCAGGCGCAGATGGGGGCAATTGATATGATCCGCGTGTCGATGGCTCCCGTGGCGGCGATCCTGCCGGACGTTGAAGCCTTTACTCTGCCCTACGTTTTTCGCGATGAAGATCATATGCACAAGGTTATTGACGGAGATATCGGCAAACAGATTGGCGACAAGCTGACCAGCAACCCAAAATCGAAGCTGGTGTTCCTTGGCTGGATGGACTCCGGCACACGTAACCTCATTACCAAACAGCCGGTGGCGAAACCTGAAGATCTGAAAGGGATGAAAATTCGCGTGCAGGGGAGTCCGGTCGCCATTGATACCCTTAAAGACATGGGCGCAAACGCCGTGGCGATGGGCGTTAGCGAAGTATACAGCGGGATGCAGACCGGGGTGATTGACGGCGCAGAGAACAATCCGCCGACCTTCATCGCACACAACTACATGCCGGTTGCTAAAAACTACACTCTCAGCGGCCACTTCATCACCCCGGAAATGTTGCTCTATTCAAAAGTGAAGTGGGACAAGCTCAGCGCCGACCAGCAGCAAAAAATCCTTACCCTGGCCCGTGAGGCACAGATGGAGCAGCGTCAGCTGTGGAATGCCTACAACCAGCAGGCGCTGGAGAAAATGAAGGCCGGAGGCGTGCAGTTCCACGAAATTGACAAAGCATACTTCGTCCAGGCGACGGAGCCGGTACGTAAAGCCTATGGCGAAAAACATCAGGCTCTGATGAAAGCCATTGCCGACGTGCAGTAACCGTTCCGGAGCAGGAGGCGCTATGTCTGAGTCCTTTCCAAAATTGATGGACAAGCTGTATATGCTGGCGATGTGGGTAGCTGGTCTGTCGCTGCTGCTGATGACCATCGTTATCCCGATTGGGATTTTTTCCCGCTACGTGCTCAACCGGGGCGAGTCCTGGCCCGAGCCGGTGGCCATTCTGTGTATGGTGACCTTCACCTTTATCGGCGCTGCGGTGGGATACCGCGCGGGGTCGCACATTGCGGTCAACATGCTGACGGACCGTCTTCCCACAGGGCTGCAACGTACTGCTGCCCGGCTGGTCGATTTGATGATGCTCCTGATTACCGGGCTGATGCTCTGGTACAGCTACGGACTGTGCCTCGATCTTTGGGAGCAGCCGGTGGCCGAGTTTCCGCTGCTGACCTCCGGGGAGACGTATCTGCCGTTGCCAATCGGCTCGACGGTGCTGATTTTATTCGTCATCGAACGTCTGCTGTTCGGCTCTCAGGAGAATCGTCCGGTGGTGCTAATCGGTAACCACGGTTAAGGGGTGTTCAATGGATGCATTTATTCTGCTTTTTACCCTCGCCATCCTGCTGGCAATTGGCATGCCGGTAGCTTTTGCCGTGGGGTTGAGCGCCGTAGCAGGCGCACTGTGGATAGATTTGCCGCTGGAAGCGCTAATGATCCAGATAACCAGCGGGGTGAATAAATTTACCCTGCTGGCGATCCCGTTCTTTATTCTCGCCGGAGCAATTATGGCGGAAGGCGGCATTGCCCGTCGTCTGGTCAATTTTGCCTATCTGTTCGTCGGCTTTATTCGCGGTGGGCTATCGCTGGTGAACATCGTGGCCTCTACGTTTTTCGGCGCAATTTCCGGCTCTTCCGTGGCGGACACGGCGTCGATCGGCAGCGTAATGATCCCGGAGATGGAAAAAAAGGGTTATCCACGTGAATACGCGGCGGCGGTGACCGCCAGCGGTTCGGTGCAGGCGATACTGATCCCGCCGAGCCATAACTCGGTCATATACTCCCTGGCGGCGGGCGGCACGGTATCTATCGCCACACTGTTTATTGCGGGGGTGCTGCCAGGGCTGCTGCTGGGTCTGAGCCTGATGGTGATGTGTCTCGGCTTTGCCCGTAAGCGTGGCTACCCTAAAGGCGAAACGATCCCGTTCAAACAGGCTGTGAAGATTTTTGTCGATGCGCTGTGGGGGTTGATGACGGTGGTGATCATCCTGGGTGGCATTCTCTCAGGCATTTTTACCGCAACAGAATCAGCGGCAGTAGCCTGCCTTTGGGCCTTCTTCGTCACCATGTTCATCTATCGTGACTACCAGTGGAGCGAGCTGCCAAAGCTAATGTACCGCACGGTGAAAACGGTTAGCATCGTAATGATCCTGATTGGCTTTGCAGCGGCGTTTGGCGCGGTGATGACCTACATGCAGCTGCCTATGCGCATCACGGAATTTTTCACCTCGCTGTCCAGCAACAAATACGTCATTCTGATGTACCTGAATATCATGCTACTGCTGATTGGCACGCTGATGGATATGGCGCCAATCATCCTGATCCTGACGCCGGTGCTGCTGCCGGTAACCAACGCACTGGGGATCGATCCGGTCCATTTCGGGATGATCATGATGGTCAACCTGGGGATCGGCCTGATTACCCCGCCGGTGGGTTCGGTACTGTTCGTTGCCAGCGCGGTGAGCAAGCAGAAGATAGAAACGGTGGTGAAAGCCATGCTGCCGTTCTACGGAATATTGTTGATTGTACTGGCGATGGTGACCTACATTCCGGCCATTTCTCTCTGGCTACCGCATGCGTTAGGTATGTAGCCGTTAATTGCCCGGTAGCGCAGCGCTACCGGGCATTAGCATTATTTCTTATTCAACAGCCGCAAAGCATTCGCCGTCACCAGCACCGTCGCACCCGTATCTGCCAGCACCGCCAGCCACAGGCCGGTAATGCCAAGCAGCGTGGTGATAAGGAAAATCCCCTTCAGGCCCAGCGCCATCGTAATATTCTGGCGAATATTGGCACGCGTGGCGCGGGCCAGGCTAATCATTTGCGCCAGCCCGGTCAGGCGGTTGCCCGTCAGCGCCGCATCAGCAGTTTCCAGCGCTACGTCGGTGCCGCTGCCCATCGCGATGCCAATGGTCGAAGCTTTCATCGCAGGTGCATCGTTAATGCCGTCGCCCACCATTGCCAGCGGCGCTTTAGCATTCAGTGCGGTGACTGCGGTAACTTTGTCTTCAGGCAGCAAACCGGCGCGGTAGTCCAGCCCTAATTCACTTGCGATAGCGGCGGCGGCTCGTGGGTTATCACCCGTCAGGATCACGCCCTGTACGCCCAGCTGATGCAGGGCATCGACGGCTTCGCGGGCGTCTTCCCGCAGCGTGTCGCGCAGGGCGAGAATGCCCAGCAGCTCATCGTTGCGAACGACTAACACGACGGTTTGTCCGGCGCTTTCAAGTTGCTCAATGTGTTCAGCAAACCCTGCCGCCTCAAACTTCCCGGCGGCGCAAATCAGCACACGCTGCCCGTCCACCAGCGCTTCAATACCTGAACCAGCCAGTGCGCGCTGCGAGGTCGCCTGCGGCAGGAGAAGGTTACGGTTTTGCGCCTCCTTCACGATCGCCGTCGCCAGCGGGTGGCTTGAGCCCTGCTCCACCGCCGCGGCGAGCGCGAGCAAAGCGTTTTCCGTTTCACCATTCAGAGGCTGGATAGCGGTGACCCGCGGTTTACCGACGGTCAGCGTGCCGGTTTTATCGAACGCAACATGTTCAATGCTGCCGAGCTGCTCAAGCGCCGCGCCCCCTTTGATCAGCGCACCGCGACGGGCCGCAGCAGCCAGTCCCGACGTAATAGCCGCCGGAGTGGAAATCACCAGCGCACACGGGCAGCCAATCAGCAGCAGCGTCAGGCCTTTGTAGATCCAGGGCTGCCATTCCGCGCCCATCAGCAGCGGCGGCACAACGGCAACCAGCAGCGCCACCAGCATAATGGCGGGCGTGTAAATCCGGCTAAAGCGGTCGATAAAGCGTTCAATCGGCGCGCGGCGCTCTTCGGCATCTTCAATCAGGCGCAGAATACGGTCGATGGCGCTGTCGCCCGGTTCGGAGACCACCCGAAGCTGCACCAGACGGTCAACGCTGGTTGCGCCTGCTGGCACCGCTTCACCTTCGGCCCTTTCAACGGGCACGGATTCCCCGGTAAGCGCGCTTTCATCAAAGCTCGCGAAAGCTGAAATCAGCTGACAGTCAGCGGGCAGGCGGCCTCCGGCGGCAACTTCAATCACGTCGCCGGGACGCAAGTCTCGCTGAGCGACGGTTTCACGCTGACCATCACGCAGGCGAGTTGCGGTATCAGGTTTTAACGCCATCAGCGCACTCACGCCCTGGCGCGCGCGGCTCGCAGCCCAGCCTTCAAGGCGTTCGCCGATGATAAACAGCAGCAGCACCATCGCCGCTTCCGCCGTCGCGCCGATAATGAGCGCGCCGATGGCCGCCACGCTCATTAGCGTTTCAATAGCAAACCAGCTGCCGCTTTTGATGAGTCTGAGCGCCTGGCGGGCAATCGGGAACAGACCGACCAGCGTCGTGGCGATAAACGCGAAATTGCCAAGCGGGTGATTCACGTGCTCCAGCCCCCAGCTTGCGGCCATCAGGACAATCAGCAGGATCAACGGCAGGTTTTCACGCAGGCGGGACGGTTCTTCGGGCTCCGGCGCCTCTTCGCTGCGAAGCGCATAGCCTGCCCTGGTCACGGCAGCTTCCACCTGCGCAGAGATGTCGCTGTCTGCATCCACCAGCAGTTTTTCGGTTGTGAACAGCACCTGCACCTGTTGGACGCCGGCAATCTGACGCACGGCGTTTTCAACTTTTCGCGCGCAGGCGGCGCAGTCCATTCCGCTGACTTTCCAGCTAAAGCGGCTGGCGCTCAGTGATTCGGCAGGCTGTTCAGAGGATGCGCATGCGTCATCGCAACCGCAGGGTGTCGCCTCGTCGTTGGCGGACGTCAGCTGGAACGAGGTGAAGCGTGGGGCTTTTTTGCTGCCGGCGTCTGGAGTCGACATGGCACTCTCCTGTTAATGATAATTTTCTCACTAACGCAGAGCATACACTTTGGAGTCGACTCCAGAGTCAAGACTCTTTTCTAAAGATACAGCGCGCGCACGATTAAAAAATGCCCGGCGAAGTAGCAGGCCGACGAGATGGCGTTATCGGCACGGAAGCGGCGGCGATAGTGGCTGACCAGCCAGACGATATTGCCAAGCAGCAGCAGCGCGGCACCGAGGAAGCCGGACAGCGCGGTACTCACCGGGCGGAAGAACCACAGCTCACCGGCGAGCCAGACCATGACCAGCGTCATCGCAATAAACGTGCACACCGGCAGGCGTAACTCTTCGAGGCGGGACCAGATGACGGCAATCAGCAGCGCGCCAATCACCAGCAGCACCAGCGGCAGCGGCCAGAAGAAAGACAGCGTCATCTGGCTGGCGAACCAAATCGTATACAGCAGGTGAGACAGGAAAAAGGCGCCAATCGCGTAGAGCAGGCGTTCACGCGACAGCAGCGTCAGCGCATCGCCAATCAGGGAGGCGCACAGCCCTGCCAGCACCAGATAGCTGATGGCGTTGAACATCGGTGCCTGCCAGGCAAGCAGCAGCAGCAGGATCAGCGTGACGGGCTTGAAAACCCAGCGTTGCCATGCCGGGCCGCGGTAGGACGCATCGACGTACAACCAACCGGACAGACAGACTGCAATGAACGACCAAAGCATAGTAAATCCTTGTATTGTCTGATAAGCACTCTTTGCTTCAGTGTAGTGGCGCAGGTGGGCAGATGGCAATGCCACGGCGGGCAGGGTATCCTGTTTTGCGCCAATTCTGAGGGGACAGTCCAGTGAGTAAAATGCCGCTTTTCTTCGTGGTGGTGGCGATCATCGTCATTGCCGCCTCGTTTCGCTTCGTCCAGCAGCGCCGCGAAAGGATGGATAATGACGCCGCGCCGTTACAGCAAAAACAGATGGTGGTGAGCAATAAACGTGAATACGTGCCCGGTTTCCGCCCTTCCCCTCAGCGCCAGACGGCACCAGCGGGCAGCGACGTACGCTTCGAAGTGAGCGTTAAGCCGCAGAATGGCGGCATGGAGGTGACTTATCGCGTGGATGAAAAACAGTATCATCAGTTGAGCGTGGGCGATAAAGGCACGCTGAGCTACAAGGGATCGCGGTTCGTCGAGTTTCGTGCCGAATAAGATTGCCGGGCGGCGCGTTCGTTTGCCCGGCCTACAGCTGCGTGACCCGAATTTGTAGGTCGGGTAAGCATCAGCGCTACCCGACAATCAGCACTCCGATACCACAATTTACTTCTTCTTCGGCGTGAGCTTCTTCTGCCAGGCTATCAGCTCAAACACCCCGAACAGGAAAACGCGGATCTGTTCGCTGCGCGTCATCTGTGGCCCATCTTTCGGCAGCGTCGCCTTCAGCAGGGTCATTTGCAGACCGTGCATCAGGATCATGAAAATCAGCGCCACGTTAACGAAGATATTCACCGGGTAGCGGAACGGGTGAATGACGTTCAGCACCAGAAAGGCCCAGACGCAGAGCATCAGCAGACGTCCAATATTAAGCAGCATCGTTATTTCCTTGTGCTTCACGGTGATAGAGGCGATAAGCAACCTGCCCGGCCACCTTTTCGCGGTGTAAATCCCAGTGCGCCGGCACCGGCGGCAGGCCGTTTTCCACTTCGCTTTCGACGTAGATTAGCGCATCGTCCGCCAGCCAACCGTTGTTTTCGAGCAGCGCGAGCGTCTCTTCCAGCAGGCCTTTGCGAAACGGCGGGTCAATAAAGACCACATCATGCGGTGTGCCAGCCTGGGCGAGGAACGTCAGGCTATTGGTGTTCACCACCTGCGCGTTACGGGCGTTGAGCGTGGCGAGGTTTTTTTGCAGCTGTTGAGCGACGTGGCGCTCCATCTCCAGCAGCGTAGCGCTACCTGCATAACGCGACAGCGCCTCAAGCCCCAGCGCGCCGCTTCCGGCGAAACAGTCCAGGCATCTGGCATCCACCATGTGCGGCGCAAGCCAGTTAAACAACGTCTCGCGGACCCGATCGGTGGTCGGCCGCAGGCCCGGGCTGTCGGGCACCGGGAGCTTACGGCCCCGCCACTGCCCGCCTATAATGCGAATTTGACCGCTTCCGGCGTGGTTTGGTTTTTTCATTTCTTTGCTCTGCTCAATGCCGGATTACGCTTCCGGGCGGTGATGCGCGTTAAGTTAAGTGATAGACTATTTCATCATTTTTTTAGCTTCCATGTACATAGCGGCGACGCGGTGCCGGGAATCAACAGCGAAGAGTGTGGTCGCAGATGGCAAAGAACAAAAAGAAGGGCTTTTTTTCCTGGCTTGGCTTCGGTCAGAAAGAGCAGGAACAGCCGCAGCAGGACGTTGAACAGCAGTCAACCGACGTGGAGCAAACGGCCGTAGCGCCGGTTGTTGAAGAGGCCGTTGAGCACATTGCTGAGCCGGAAGCGGAAGCCACCGCACACAGTCACGAAGAGGTGAAAGCCTTTGCCGATGACGTGGTTGAGGTCACCGAAGAGGTGGTGGAAAGCGAAAAACCGCAGCCAGTAGAACCGGAACCCGCAACAGAGACCGTTTCTGAAGCCATCGCCGACGTTGCGCCTGAACCAGACGTTGTCGAAGAAATCCACATCGAAGCTGAGCCGGTTGCTGAAATCGAACATGAAACGCTGCCACTGGCGGAAGAGATTGCAGAAGAAGAGCCTGCGGCAGTCATCGAAGAAGAAGCGGCTGTCGTCCACGTCGAAGCCGCCCAGGAAGACGTTGTTGAAGATATCGCTGAAGACGAACTGACCGACGAAGAGCTCGAAGCCCAGGCGCTGGCCGCCGTCGATGAGCCGGAAGAAATTGCTGAAGAGCCTGAGCAGGATGCCGTCGTTCAGGAGCAGGAAAAGCCAACTAAAGAAGGTTTCTTCGCCCGCCTCAAGCGCAGCCTGCTGAAAACTAAAGAGAATCTGGGTTCCGGATTTATCAGTCTGTTCCGCGGCAAAAAAATTGACGATGATCTGTTTGAAGAGCTGGAAGAGCAACTGCTGATTGCCGACGTCGGTGTGGATACAACCCGCAAAATTATCGCGAGTCTGACCGAAGGCGCGAGCCGCAAACAGCTTCGCGATGCGGAAGCGCTGTACGGCCTGCTGAAGGACGAAATGGGCGATATTCTCGCTAAAGTCGACGAACCGCTTAATATTGAAGGCAAAACCCCGTTCGTTATCCTGATGGTTGGCGTCAATGGCGTCGGCAAAACCACCACCATCGGCAAGCTGGCGCGCCAGTTTGAGCAGCAGGGCAAATCCGTGATGCTGGCGGCAGGTGATACCTTCCGCGCCGCAGCGGTTGAACAGCTTCAGGTGTGGGGCCAGCGTAACGACATTCCGGTGATTGCCCAGCACACGGGCGCGGATTCCGCCTCGGTCATTTTCGATGCAATTCAGGCTGCGAAAGCGCGTAACGTCGACGTGTTGATTGCCGACACCGCAGGACGCTTGCAGAACAAATCGCACCTGATGGAAGAGCTGAAGAAAATTGTCCGCGTAATGAAAAAGCTCGACGAAGACGCCCCGCATGAAATTATGCTGACGATTGACGCCAGCACCGGACAGAACGCCATCAGCCAGGCGAAACTGTTCCATGAAGCCGTTGGGCTGACGGGCATTACATTGACTAAACTGGACGGGACCGCCAAGGGTGGCGTGATCTTCTCGGTGGCCGATCAGTTCGGCATTCCGATCCGCTACATTGGCGTCGGCGAACGTATCGAAGATTTGCGTCCGTTTAAATCGGACGATTTTATTGAGGCACTTTTTGCCCGAGAGGATTAACAATGATTCGCTTTGAACAAGTCAGCAAAGCCTATCTCGGTGGGAGACAAGCGCTGCAGGGGATTAACTTCCAGCTGCAGCCGGGCGAGATGGCCTTTCTGACCGGCCACTCCGGCGCGGGGAAAAGTACCCTGCTCAAGCTCATCTGCGGCATCGAACGCCCGAGCACCGGGAAAATCTGGTTCAGCGGGCACGAAATTAGCCGCCTGAAGAACCGCGAAGTGCCGTTCCTGCGTCGTCAGATCGGCATGATTTTCCAGGATCACCATCTTCTGATGGACAGAACCGTATTTGATAACGTGGCGATCCCGCTGATCATCGCAGGCGCCAGCTTCGATGACATTCGCCGTCGCGTGTCGGCGGCGCTGGATAAGGTCGGGCTGCTCGACAAAGCGAAAAACTTCCCGATTCAGCTCTCCGGCGGTGAACAGCAGCGCGTGGGCATTGCCCGTGCGGTGGTGAACAAACCGGCGGTGCTGCTGGCGGATGAACCGACCGGTAACCTCGACGAAGCGCTGTCGGAAGGTATTCTGCGCCTGTTCGAAGAGTTCAACCGCGTCGGCGTTACGGTGCTGATGGCTACCCACGACCTGGGTCTCATCTCCAGCCGTTCCTACCGGATGCTGACGCTGAGCGACGGTCACTTGCACGGAGGCTACGGTGGATAAACGCGAAGCAATGAATCACATTCGCCAGTTCGGCAACCGCTTTGACCGGCTGCGCAACTCGGCAACCGGCGGTGGAAACGGCGGCGGCAATGCGCCGAAGCGCCCGAAGGCCGCGCCCAAACCGAACTCCCGCAAAACCAACGGTTTTAACGAACAGGTGCGCTACGCCTTTCACGGCGCGCTACAGGATCTCAAAAGCAAACCGCTGGCGACCTTCCTGACGGTGATGGTCATTGCCATTTCACTGACGCTGCCAAGCGTCTGCTACATGGTTTACAAGAACGTCAACACGGCGGCCTCACAGTATTATCCGTCGCCGCAAATCACCGTCTATCTGGAAAAAACGCTGGATGACGACGCCGCGGCAAAAGTCGTCGGGCAGCTTCAGGCGGAGCAGGGCGTGGAGAAGGTGAATTACCTTTCCCGCGATGAAGCGCTGGGCGAGTTCCGCAACTGGTCAGGCTTCGGCGGCGCGCTGGACATGCTGGAAGAGAATCCGCTGCCTGCGGTGGCTATCGTCATTCCGAAGCTCGATTTCCAGGGCACCGATTCGCTGAACACGCTGCGTGACCGCGTGGCGAAAATTCAGGGCGTGGACGAAGTGCGCATGGACGACAGCTGGTTTGCCCGTCTTTCCTCGATTACCGGGTTAGTCGGACGCGTCTCGGCAATGATTGGCGTGCTGATGGTTGCGGCCGTATTCCTCGTCATCGGTAACAGCGTGCGTCTGAGCATTTTTGCCCGTCGCGATACCATCAACGTGCAGAAGCTTATCGGCGCAACGGACGGCTTCATTCTGCGTCCGTTCCTTTACGGCGGCGCGCTGCTCGGATTTTCTGGCGCATTTTTATCATTGATACTTTCTGAGATCCTCGTGCTGCGCCTGTCGTCGGCGGTCACGGAAGTCGCTAAAGTGTTCGGTACCCAGTTTGAGCTCACCGGCCTGGGCCTCGATGAGTGCCTGCTGATGCTGATTGTCTGCTCGATGATTGGCTGGGTGGCCGCCTGGCTTGCCACGGTTCAACATTTACGCCACTTTACGCCGGAATAAAAAAAGTCTGATATACTCTCTCCCTGCTGCAAGATTTCCAGTTCGCAGGGAGAGCTTCAGAAACCTTCTGCCTTCCCTGCCCTCAAGTCATATCATCGTGGTGTCACATTTTGTGCGTAATCTATTCACAGAGTTGCATGGAACTTGTGGATAACATCACTGTCTGATAAAAGAGTGAGTGCTAATCTCGTTGCTCAAAAATTTCTGGCATGCTTGTTGCCTCTGTGAGGGACACGGCAGCGGAAAAGAAAGAATTGAGAGGATTTGAATGACCAAAGACATGCAAACTTTAGCTTTAGCCCCTGTTGGCAACCTGGATTCCTACATCCGGGCGGCAAACGCATGGCCGATGTTATCGGCTGATGAAGAGCGGGCGCTGGCGGAGAAGCTGCATTACCAGGGCGATCTGGAAGCAGCGAAAACGCTGATCCTGTCTCACCTGCGCTTTGTTGTTCACGTTGCTCGTAACTACTCGGGCTACGGCCTGCCGCAGGCGGATTTGATTCAGGAAGGCAACATCGGCCTGATGAAAGCCGTGCGCCGCTTCAACCCGGAAGTGGGCGTGCGCCTTGTCTCCTTCGCCGTGCACTGGATCAAAGCTGAAATCCACGAATACGTGCTGCGCAACTGGCGTATCGTGAAGGTCGCGACCACCAAAGCACAGCGTAAGCTGTTCTTTAACCTGCGTAAAACCAAGCAGCGTCTGGGCTGGTTCAACCAGGACGAAGTCGAAATGGTGGCGCGTGAGCTGGGCGTTTCCAGCAAAGACGTGCGTGAGATGGAATCGCGAATGTCCGCTCAGGATATGGCGTTCGATATGTCTGCCGACGATGACTCGGAAAGCAATACCGTTGCTCCGGTGCTCTATCTTCAGGATAAGTCTTCTAACTTTGCTGACAGCATTGAAGACGACAACTGGGAAGATCAGGCCGCCAACAAGCTGACTCATGCGATGGAAGGCCTGGACGAGCGTAGCCAGGATATCATCCGCGCCCGCTGGCTGGACGAAGACAACAAGTCCACGCTGCAGGAACTCGCCGACCGTTATGGCGTTTCCGCCGAGCGCGTGCGTCAGCTCGAAAAGAACGCGATGAAAAAACTGCGTATGGCGATCGAAGCGTAAGCTTCTCCTCACGCAAGCATAAAAAAGGCAGCCCGATGGCTGCCTTTTTCGTTTCTGTGACTGGCTATCGCCGCACCGGCGCAAAAATGGTCGTCACACCCGCCATCACCAGCAAGACGCCTGCCAGCCCCGTCCAGGAAAACGCTTCATTCTGCAACAGCAGCGCCGCGACCCAGACGGTGATGTAGCTCAGGCTCAGCAGCGCATAGGCTTTTGCCAGTGGAAGGCGCTTCAGGGCAAAAAACCAGCACGCCATGGAAGCGACATAGCCGCACAGCCCAAGGAACAGCAAACCGGTGCCCGGCTTGAACTGAATAAGATGCCAGAATAGCGCCGCAACATCCGCCACCGGCGGCAGCGACAGCATAGCAGCCCGCAGTAGCAGCTGCGCCCCGCTGACCAGCACCACGCTGACCAGCGCCCAGAGAATCCCCATCAGCGGCTCCCTCCGAGTACGATGATGCCAAGAACGATCAGGCCCACGCCCAACCAGTGGCGGCCGGAGACCGGCTCTTTCCAGACAAACTTAGCCGCCAGCGTCACCCAGACAAAGTTCAGGCTGAGCATCGGGTAAGCGATGCCCACGGGCAGACGTTGCAGCACCACCAGCCACAAGGCCATGCCGCAGCCGAGCGCGAGCAACGCAAGCCCCAGCCACAGGCCGATATGCAACCCTCGCCGCCCGGATTTTGCCGGGCGGGTGGCCTGCTTCTGGCACAGCTGCCCGGCGCAGCTCAGCAGGCTGGCCAGCAGCAGCGAGAGCGCGGTGATCATTCCGGCAGGTACTGAACGAAGACCATACGGCTCATCTCATAGACGTTATCGGGTTTCGGCAAACCAAGTTCCTCGAGCTTTTGGCCTTTATTTAACTGTAGCACCAGCGATACCGGGCCTTCTGCACGGTGCGCCGCAAGCCAGCCATCAAACTGATCACTGCCAACGAAGCTCCTCTTCGCGTCGGGGTACGCCAGGCCATACTTCAGCTCGCCCTGCTGGCCGAACATGATAATGTCGCTACGCCTGAGCTCCCACGCCAGTCCCGCGGCTACGCCCACGCTGTTGGTGAGCACATAGCGGCTCGGCGTAAGCTGTTCGCTGACGATATCGGTGATGAACTGCGGCTGTTTGCTGTCAATGACTTTGTCCGGGATAGCAAACCCCACCAACAGCGCCAGCCCGAGCGGGCAGCAGGCCGCCAGCGCCCAACGCTTCATTCCATCGCGAATCGACAGCCAGCCCCCCAGCGCCCAGGCGGCAAACGCCACCGCCGCCAGCAGACACTTATACAGCTCAATGTTGTTCCAAACGGGCTTCTGCATCGGGCCCCACGGCGAAACCACCAGCACCGCCACCAGCCCAATCAGACCGAAGGCGATGTTGATAAACCCGTTGACGCGCAGCGCCTTCGCGCCCTTGTCCGCGGCCTCAATGGCATAGCGCGCCATCAGGATCGCCAGCGGCGCAAAGCACGGCAGAATATAGGTCGGCAGCTTGCCTTTGGCGATACTGAAGAACAGGAACGGCATCACCACCCAGCCCAGCAGGTAAAACGCGCCGCGCTGCTCATCACGCGCTTTCCAGCCCGATGCGAGCGCCCCCGGCAGCAGCCCCAGCCACGGCAGGCTACCGGCAATCAGGAACGGAATGTAGTACCAGAATGGCGCCTTGTGCTGCGCATCGCTCTGCGCGAAGCGCTGGACGTGTTCGACCCAGAAGAAATAACGCCAGAAATCGGGTTCACGATGAGCTATCGCAAGCCCCCACGGCAGCACCGTGAGTACGCACATCAGCACCGCAACCCAGCCCCACAGCAGCACTTCCTTCCAGCGCTTCTGCACAATAACCCAGGGCAGCACGCCAATAACGGGCACCGCCAGCGCAAGAAAACCTTTGGTCATCACGCCCATGCCGCAGACAATACCTAACAGCACATAGCCGCCGAGTTTACCGCTGCTGGTTTTCGCCTGCGTCGCCCCCCAGAAGCTGCACATCGCCAGCATCAGCCACAGAGCAATCATCGGATCGAGCACCGCGTAGGTGCCAATGCCATAGACCAGAAAAGCGGTCATGAAGATAACCGCCGAAAGAATGGCCGTGCGTTTATCCTGCCACAGCTTCCACGCGAGCCAGGCCACCAGCAGCGCGGTACAGGCGGTGGAAAAGACCACTCCAAACCGCACCGAAAAATTGGTATGACCAAAGAGCCATTGTCCGATGCTGTTAAACCAGTATCCGGCAATCGGTTTTTCAAAATAACGCAGGCCGAGGAAATGCGGCACAATCCAGTCGCCAGAGGCCAGCATTTCACGGCTGATCTCCGCATAGCGGGTCTCATCCGGCTGCCATAACAAGCGGAAATTCAAAGGTAAAACATAATAGAGCGCGAACAAAAACAGCAGCGATGCGCTTAAACGTAGGGATTTCATCAGTGTTTAACCCAGTAATTGCTCTTGTCCTAACCAGCCTTCCCGGCCCGCCAGTTCGCCGCGCACCACGTTTCCTTTCGGCAGCGTTCTGAAGTCCTCCGGCAGCAGCTGACTCAGAGGGCAAAAGGTGATGCCCTCCTCTGCCGCCTGCCGCAGCAGGTTGTCAAACTGCTCTGCACCCACAATTCCTTCCACTTCAGCGTGGATGGTGTACACCGGCACGCCTCTGTCTTTGTGGATACGCTCAATCAGCCAATCGTTAAAACCTTCAGCGCTGACGCTGCTGCCCACAGCTTCATCCCAGGTCGGTAAAGTAACCGGAATTTGTACCGTACCCGTAATGCCCTCGCCCAGCACCGGCAGGAACGGGCGCGTGCCGCGACAGTCGCTGTTGTAGAGAAACTCAAAGCGCTCTTTCGCCCGCACGACTCGCCCGTCTGCCCGCCAGCCAGCAACGGCAGAACAGGTGACGGGGGAGCCAATGAGGGCTTCCAGCGCCTGCAACCCCCGGGCTATTTCCGCCTCAAGGTTCGCCTGATCCCAGACGCCGCTCCACATCTGCCAGCGATGATGATCCCAGGCGTGCAGCCCGACCTCGTGCGCTTTCGCCGTAGCGCGGATAATCTCTGCGTTGGCTTCACCGATCATTTTTCCCGGCCAGGCGGTGCCCGCCAGCAAAATATCCCAGCCATACAGCGATGCCGCGCGTGAGCGCAGCATCTTCCACAGAAATTTCGGCTTCAGCAGACGCCACAGGTGGCGCCCCATGTTGTCCGGTCCGACGCTGAAAAAAAAGCTGGCCTGAATATCGTGCTTCTGGAGGATCTCCAGCAGACGCGGCACGCCTTCGCGGGTGCCGCGAAAGGTGTCCACATCCACGCGTAAGCCAACTTTTCTCATCATTTTTTGCTTTCCGTTAACTCAACCGTGCGCAGGAAGAAGTCCAGGGTTTCCTCGACGGTCTGCTGCATCTCTACCGTCGGCTGCCAGTCGAGGCAACGTTTTGCATTCCGGATGCTCGGCTTGCGGTGCTCAACGTCCTGATAGCCTTTACCGTAGTAATCGCTGCTCTCTACGTCGCGGAAACCGGCAAACGGCGGGAACTGGTTACGCAGTGGATGGCGTTCGAAACAGTCGAGCAGCATTTCGGCAAGCTCCTTGATGCTCGCTTCGTTGTCCGGGTTACCGATGTTAACGATCTGCCCGTCGCAGCGGCCTTCTTTATTCTCGATGATGCGGAACAGCGCTTCGATACCGTCGCTGATGTCAGTGAAGCAGCGCTTCTGCTTGCCGCCTTCAATCAGTTTAATCGGTGATCCTTCCACCAGGTTCAGAATCAGCTGCGTAATCGCACGAGAGCTGCCGATACGCGCAGAATTGAGGCTGTCCAGGCGCGGTCCCATCCAGTTAAACGGACGGAACAGGGTGAATTTGAGACCCGCTTTATCGCCGTAGGCCCAGATGACGCGATCCAGAAGCTGTTTGGAAACGGAGTAAATCCAGCGTTGCTTGTTGATCGGCCCGACAACCAGGTTCGAATTGTCTTCATCGAAGTTCTTGTCGGTGCACATGCCGTACACTTCGGAGGTCGACGGGAAGATGATACGCTTGTTGTACTTCACGCAGTCGCGGATGATCTTCAGGTTCTCTTCGAAATCGAGCTCGAACACGCGCAGCGGATTGCGGGTGTATTCGATTGGGGTCGCAATCGCCACCAGCGGCAGCACCACGTCGCACTTCTTGATGTGATATTCGATCCACTCGGAGTGAATGCTGATGTCGCCTTCAACAAAGTGGAAGCGCGGATTATCGAGGAAGCGGCTGATGGCGTCAGAGCCGATATCCAGACCATAAATTTCGTAGTTGTCGTCCTTAAGCAGGCGGTCGGTCAGGTGGTTACCGATAAAACCGTTCACGCCGAGGATCAGCACGCGGGTGCGACGCTTCACCGCCACGAAAGGATAGCTCGACAGCAGCGCGCCAGTGACCAGGCCCAGCGCCTGTGCCAGCTGAGTGCCCTGCATGTAAACGCCTTTGTCGCTCTGGCCGGTGACGATTTCCAGCGCGCCGCTGCCGCAGGCTACGATAAGCGGAGAGGCAGAGATCACCGTGCCCGGCTTCGCCGCCGCCACGTCGTGACGCACGCGGGATTTCCAGACGATAAATTTATTGGTGCCGACAAAGCTAAACGCACCTGGCCACGGATCGGACACCGCGCGCACCAGGTTGTGCAGGGTTTCAGCAGGCTGCTCCCAGATAAGACGACCGTCTTCCGGCGTGCGGCGGCCTACAACGCTCGCCTGGCTTTCGTCCTGCACGGTTTCCGTGGTTTTGCCTGTGGCGATCAGCGGCAGCACATCGCGCAGCAGAGATTGTGCAGAAGTACAGAGTTTACGGTGCAGCGTCAGCGCGATGTCGTTTTCGTCGATAGCGACAGTTGCCTGCGCCACAACGTTGCCGGCATCGGCGCGACTGATCATGCGGTGCAGCGTAACGCCGGTTTCTTTTTCACCGTTCACCAGCACCCAGTTCAGCGGCGCGCGGCCACGGTATTTCGGCAGCAGAGAACCGTGCAGGTTATAAGCGCCATGACGAGCGGCGTTCAGGATCTCTTCGCCCAGCAGGTTGCGATAGTAGAAGGAGAAAATCACGTCCGGATTCATGTCACGAATGCGATCGACCCACAGCGGGTGGTTCACGTCTTCCGGTGCGTAAACGGTAATGCCCTGTTCAGCGGCAAGGCGAGCTACCGAGCCAAAGAAGTGGTTTTCACCAGCATTATCCGGATGGGTGAAGATTGCCGAAATCTCATATCCGGCATCCAGCAAGGCCTGAGTCCCTGTGCACCCCATATCGTGATAGGCAAATACAACAGCTTTCATGAACGATCTTCCTTTTCAGTCGTCAGGCCTTCCTGACGGACAACACGTTGAATAAAGTAGCGGGGACGGGCGCGAACATCGTTATAGATGCGCCCGATATACTCTCCAAGAAGCCCCATACCGACAAACTGCGCGCCGATAAACATAAACAGCACCGCAAACAGCAGGAACAGGCCATCACCGGCCCATTCTGCGCCGAACGCCAGGCGCAAAATCACCAGCAGAATGGCGAAGGCAAAACCGGCCAGCGCCACCACGCTTCCCACGACGCTTAACAGGCGCAGCGGCGTAGTCGTCAGGCAGGTCACCAGGTCGTACATCAGGTTGATGAGACGCATGAAGCTGTATTTGGAATCACCAAACTCACGCTCGGCATGCAGCACGGGGATTTCCACCGCCCGGCGCGCAAAGGTATTGGCGAGAATCGGAATAAAGGTGCTGCGCTCGTGGCAGTTCAGCATCGCGTCAACAATGTGGCGACGGTAGGCGCGAAGCATGCAGCCGTAGTCGCCCATCGCTTTGCCGGTGGTGCGCTGAATCAGGCGGTTAATCATCTTCGACGCCGATTTACGGAAAACGCTGTCCTGGCGGTTCTGGCGCACGGTGCCCACGACGTCGTAGCCTTCATCGGCCTTATCGACCAGGTGCGGGATCTCTTCCGGCGGGTTTTGCAGGTCAGCATCCAGGGTGATGATCAGATCGCCGGTCACGTGGCTGAATCCAGCCATAATCGCTGAGTGCTGGCCGTAGTTGCGGTTCAGCAGCACCGCCACAATGTGGCTGCCCGGCGCTTCGGCAGCCAGCACCAGCATACGGGCGGAATCATCGCTGCTGCCGTCATCGACCAGCAGAATTTCGTAATCACGATTGAGCGTGGCGCAGGCCGCATCGGTGCGGCGAATCAGCTCTGGCAGGCTCTCCTGTTCGTTATAAACAGGGATCACCACCGAAACCTTTTTCACTTTCGGGGCTTCAAACATATCAATGTCCTGCGAGCTGACGGAGCGCAGTAATGACGCGGGTTGTGTCGTCATGGGTCATATCCGGGAAAAGAGGCAGAGAACAGATGCGGGCGCTGTTCCACTCCGTATTCGGTAAGGAGAGGTTTGGGTAGCGTTCGCGGTAATATTTTTGCGTGTGCGCGGCGCGAAAGTGCAGGCCTGTACCAATGCCCTGCGCTTTCAGCTGCTCCATCAGGCCGTCACGGCTGATGCCACAGCGGGCTTCATCAACGCGAATAATAAACAGGTGCCACGCGTGCTGATGCGGCCACTCAGGGATTGCCAGCGGCTGGAAAGGCGTGTTGGCGAGCTCCGTAAGATAACGCTGCGCAATTTCAGCACGCTTCAGATTTGCCTGCGGTAGCTTGCCCAGCTGCACCAGCGCCAGCGCGGCATTGATATCGGCAAGGTTGTATTTAAAGCCAGGAGAGATCACCTCCGCCTGCGGTGCACGGCCATGCGTCTGGCGGTCATAGGCATCGACGCCAAGACCGTGAAACTTCAGGCTGCGAATACGCTGCGCAAGCTGGTCGTTGTCGGTAACAACCAGCCCACCTTCGGCGCTGGTCATGTTTTTGATCGCGTGGAAGGAGAAAATCGCGGTGCCTTTGCCGCCAACGTGGTGGCCTTTGTAATACGTGCCTGCTGCATGGGCGGCATCTTCAATCACCGGAATACCGTGCTGCTGAGCAATGGCATAAATGCCGTCGATGTCGAACGGCGCGCCCGCGTAGTGGACAGGAATAATGGCTTTGGTGCGCGGGGTGATGGCGGCAGCAACAGCTTCAGGTGTGATCATTAACGTGTCGTGGTCAACGTCAATCATGACCGGAGTTGCGCCCAGCAGCTCAATCATATTGAGCGTGGAAACCCAGGTCTGAGAAGGTGTAATCACTTCGTCGCCCGGCCCGATGTCGAGTGCCATCAAAGTGACATGCATTCCGCCCGTTGCGGAGCTGACGGCAATAGCATGACGATTGCCGGTAAGCAGACAGAATGCCTCCTCAAGCTGCGCATTCTTCGGCCCAGTGGTGATCCAGCCGGACTGCAGCACCTCTTTCAGTGCGGCAAACTCCTCATCTCCCATAGACGGGCGTGAGAAAGGCAAAAATTCACTCATTATTTTTCCTTACCCTGAACGTTGGGGTTGCGTCTAAACCATCGTGCGCTCGCAGAGTTAAACGAAGTAATAATCAAAATGACTGGTAGATAAACGCCAGCTCAACACAATTAAAATTAGCCAACGTACATTAGGATAATATTAAGAATGAGGTTAAAGCTTGGAGATTAAATTTAACCATTTGTTTTTAAAAGAATTAAATGCGCACCTCACAGAGTAAGAAAAAACAAATCTTCATCCAGTCTTAATAAAAATGTCACCTCGCCACATTGTTAATAACTTCAATGAAACTTAAACAAAGAATATATCCCCGCAGATTTTCACGACATCCTTCACATTTCAGCGTTTTTATACTTTATCCAGGAAAAATAAGAAGATGGCAAAAGGTAAACATCAAGCCATGTTGTGACTATCCCCCATACCAGCCACTGGTAACTCATTTTTAGACCGACAACATGCCCATTCAATTCAAAATGACCTTTATGTGCATGAGCGGCCATGGAAATGAAATCGAAAAATACGTTAGCAACGTTACATATTAAAACGGCTATTTCCCGCAGCAGCGGCGCTCAGCTACATGGGCTAATCGCCAACCATGGCTAATGACAATTTTCTATACATTTACTTCACAGGGAGGCTATTCTCCCTGCGGCGAATGTTTCCGTTTGTAAATTATTCCACCGTTTCCTCATCGTTTTGACATAAAAATGTGATCGCGGTGAGAGTAGAGCGTAATAATGGTTTTTGTGCATTGCTCATCATCGCCAAAAAACGTAGCATGCCCGCACTTATCATTTTATGCTTATTGACTGCCGCTACCCGAAACGACTATGCCTCTGCGTCTTGCTCTGCTGCTCTGCCTGCTGTTTTCCATCCACTGCACCGCGCAGGCTGCACGTGCTCACCTGACCCATCGCCCGAAGCACAAAGAAGTGGCGGTCAAGCCGATCAAAGCCAGCAGCAATATCAAACGCCGTAAACGCCTGATGCGTGAATACCAGCAGTGGAAAGGGACCCGCTATCGTCTCGGCGCGAATTCCCACAGGGCGATTGATTGCTCCGCGCTGACGCGTCGTCTTTATCAGGAGGCGTTCGCCGTCAGTTTGCCAAGAACCACCGGCGAGCAATTAAGAAGAGGCAAGAGAACAAAACCCGGCACGGCACGCGTTGGCGATCTGGTGTTTTTCAAAACCGGGCGAGCGCAGAAGCACGTCGGTATTTATATTGGCGAAAACCGCTTTATTCATGCCTCACGTCGCAAAGGCGTGACCATCTCGCAGTTAAACGATCCTTACTGGAATCACCGTTTACTGGCCATGCGCCAGGTCCTGCCTGATACCGCCACAAGATAATTCTAAATACAGCCTCAACCATACGCATTCCCTGCTCGTTTAATCGCCCGGCCTGAATATAATGGCCGCTCTTTTAACGATCTCGTTATGGCGAGGCTCCTGTACAAATATAAGTTATCGCCCTGACGGTATCGAGAGAGACCCCACAGGGAAATACAGGCATCCATCGAATCAAGGTGTTGCCAAGATAACTTCTGCCGGTGATATATACCGGACAGATACGTTGTACAGTGCTAAATCCAGGACGTGGGGATCTGCTCAGTTTGCTGTTCCTGTCTTGTTCGCCCCTATGAGATATTTTTTATAGGGAATGTAAAATGTCACACCTCCAGCTCCCGGCGCTTTCGCCAGCTTCAGCCTCATTTGACGGCGATACCATTGCCCATTATGTGTCTGCGCAATACATTGCGCTGCCGGACCATTTCTGCGTGCACGAAGCGCGTGAATCTTTTTTATCGCAGCTCAAAGACAACGATATTCCCGGCCATGCTTTTGTGGTGGCAGGAAATAAACTACGGGGCATTTTGTCCGTGCGAAAATTGTTACAGGAAAGCGATACCGGCCAGTCCATCTGCACGCTGATGGACAGCTGCGTTTTTCACGTAACGCCGCAGGATGAACGCCAGCAGGTCGCCGCCCGGCTGGCGGATCGTCAGTTCAGCGTCGTACCGGTTATTGACCAGGGCGTGCTGGTCGGCGGGCTGATGGAAAAAGAGATTGATCGTCTGCTGGCCGATGACGTCACCGAAGATGTGCAACGCCAGGGCGCCACGCTGCCGCTGGAAAAGCCTTATCTGGACACCAGCCCGCTTGCCCTGTGGAAGAAGCGATCCGTCTGGCTGCTGCTGCTGTTCGTCGCAGAAGCCTACACCAGCAGCGTCATTCAGCATTTTGAGGAAGCGCTGGAATCGGCCATCGCTCTGGCTTTCTTCATCCCGCTGCTGATTGGTACCGGCGGCAACAGCGGCACGCAGATCACCTCCACGCTTGTGCGCGCCATGGCGCTCGGTGAAGTGCATCTGCGCGATATGGGACGGGTCATCCGCAAAGAAGTTTCCACTTCTCTGTTGATTGCCCTGACGCTCGGTACGGCAGGCTGTATCCGGGCATGGATGATGGGGATTGGCCCGGAGATTACGCTGATCGTCAGCATCACGCTGGTGTGCATCACGCTGTGGAGCGCACTGGTATCGTCGGTGATCCCGATGGTGCTTAAGCGTCTGGGGATCGATCCGGCCGTGGTCTCAGCACCGTTCATCGCCACGCTTATCGACGGCACCGGACTGATCATCTATTTCAAGATAGCGCAGCTTTTCCTGGGCCTTGAGTAACCCGGCATAGAGAAAGAGAGCCAGCCAAACCGCTGGCTCCTTTTTCAGACCAGCAGCGTTACCAGCGCAAAGCCTGCGGCGGTCATCAGCAGCGAGCCTATAACGTGAATGGCGACCGATGCCGCAGCCCAAAGGTAGTTCTGCGCCTGTAGCAGCGCGTATACCTCGGCAGAAAACGTGGAAAAGGTGGTCATCCCACCGCACAGGCCGGTGGTGATCAGCAGCTTCCAGGCCGGATCCAGCTGCGGCTGACGCAGGAAAAAGGCCAGCGCCGCGCCAATAATCAGCCCACCCAGCAAATTCACCAGAAGCGTACCCGGCGGTAAATCCGGCCACAGCGTATTCAGACGCATCGACAGCACCCAGCGAATCACACACCCGGCAGAGCCGCCCACAATCACAGCCAGTAACGATTTCAGCATCAGGCGCTCACTTAGTCATATCTGCGGAAATATGGTGGATCAGAATGTCGACGCTCAGGCGGTTGATAAAACCAACCGACCGGGAAGACCAGGTGCCGAACAGGCGGTTGCGATGGCCGACAATCACCAGGTCAATCTGCAGATCGGCTACGCATTTCTCAACATCTTCAAAGCGATGAATCGTGACCAGCTGGCGCGTGTTCAGCGGAAATACGGTCAGTTGCACCAGCTTGCTGAACAGCGCTTTGGCTTTAATCACGTCTTCCGCCACGGAATCGTCCATCAGGCAATCGGCGATGTAGTTCATCGCCCGATAGTCTTCGTTGAGGTGGGCAAGCGTGATCTTCACGCCGCTGGGATGCGCTTTGGCAATCTGCACGGCGTGCGTCACAAGTGTTGCGCCATCTTCTGCGCTTTCGATCAGCACCAGCAGGTGCCGGAAGAACAGCTGAGTCCCGCTCTCTTCTGAGGGAATAAAATCAATCATCATCGTTGGCCCGGGTTGGGAAGGCATGTCGGGCGGGAGTATTCAGATACGCCTGACATGCCTCGGTTAAAAGAGACATCGTCAGGCGTCATCAGCTTCTCAGGGAAGCGGTTGGGAAAGGTGGAACGCCATCACCTTATCGGATAAGTGTGAACCTGCGAAGCGCGTTTGGCAAGGCGCTGCGGTGAATCAGCTTTCCACCAGCGCCTGCGCGCAGGCCCATGCGGAAGCCCATGCCCACTGGAAGTTATAGCCACCGAGCCAGCCGGTAACGTCCATCACTTCGCCGATAAAATAGAGACCCGGTGCTTTGCGCGCTTCCATGGTGCGTGAAGAGAGCTCGTTGGTATCGACACCGCCAAGGGTCACTTCCGCCGTGCGGTAGCCTTCGGTACCGTTCGGCTGCACGCGCCAGTGGGTCAATGTTTCCACCAGTTGCGCCTGTTCTTTGCTGTTGAGCTGCTTGAGCTGCACGTCCGGGATTTGCCCAAGTTGTTGCAGGCATTCCACCAGGCGCTTCGGCAGCTGCATCGCCAGGGTGTTTTTCAGGCTTTGATTCGGATGCGCGTTGCGCTGCTCATCGAGGAAACTTCCCAGATCGCACTCCGGTACCAGATTGATATCAACGAACTCACCCGACTGCCAGTAGCTGGAAATTTGCAATACCGCCGGGCCGGACAGGCCACGGTGGGTAAACAGCAGGTTTTCGCGGAACACGGTGCCGTCGTTGGCGGTAATCACCGACGGCACGGAAACGCCGGAGAGCACCTGAAGCTGTTCGAGCAGCGGCTTATGCAGCGTAAACGGCACCAGCCCCGCGCGAGTCGGCAGAACGTTCAGGCCAAACTGCTCAGCGATTTTATAGCCAAACGGCGAGGCGCCGAGGCCCGGCATCGACAGCCCGCCGCTGGCGATCACCAGCTTTTTCGCCGCGACCGTTTCACCGTTAAGCTGCAATACGTAACCTTCGTCATCCTGCTCAACGCTGAGGATTTCCGTGCGCAAGCGTGTCATCACGCCCCCCTTTTCGCATTCTGCCACCAGCATGGCGACAATCTGCTCGGCGGAGTCGTCGCAGAACAGCTGACCGAGGGTTTTCTCATGCCACGCGATGCCGTATTTCCCGACCAGATCGATAAAATCCCATTGGGTATAACGCGCCAGCGCAGATTTGCAAAAATGGGGGTTCTGGCTGAGGTAAGCCGCGGGCTCCACGTACATATTGGTGAAGTTACAGCGCCCGCCGCCGGACATTAAAATCTTGCGGCCCGGCTTTTTGCCGTTATCCAGAAGCAGCACTCGCGCCCCGGCTTGCCCCGCCTGCGCTGCACAAAACATTCCCGCCGCGCCTGCGCCGACAACAATGGCATCAAACCTTTCCACACGTCTGTCCTCTCATTTTGAATGTCGGGAATTGTAAATTTTCCCCTGCGGTACGACCAGTAAGATTTTTTTGATGGTCATTCATACCGTTGAAACATATAGGATAATTCCAAACACTATTTTTACCGTCGTGAACAAATATCAATAAAAGTCTATATTTCTCTTTGCCCACGCTGCGTTTGTCCTGGATAATGCGCCGCGTTCATGTCCTCAAAATGGCGTAACGTCCTATGCTACATTTGTTTGCTGGCCTGGATTTGCATACCGGGCTTTTGTTATTGCTTGCTCTGGGATTTGTGTTGTTCTACGAAGCGATTAACGGCTTCCACGACACCGCAAACGCAGTAGCGACCGTGATCTACACCCGCGCAATGCGTTCGCAATTGGCGGTGGCGATGGCGGCCATCTTCAACTTCTTTGGCGTGCTGTTAGGCGGTCTGAGCGTAGCCTATGCGATCGTGCATATGCTGCCAACGGATTTGCTGCTGAACATGGGCTCTGCTCATGGTCTCGCCATGGTCTTCTCCATGCTGTTAGCGGCGATTATCTGGAACCTCGGTACCTGGTATTTCGGCCTGCCGGCATCCAGTTCGCACACCCTGATTGGCGCCATTATCGGGATTGGTTTAACCAATGCCCTGATGACCGGCACCTCGGTAGTGGATGCGCTGAACATCCCTAAAGTCATGGGGATTTTCGGTTCGCTTATCATCTCCCCTATCGTCGGTCTGGTGATTGCGGGCGGCCTGATTTTCATCCTGCGCCGCTACTGGAGCAACACCAAGAAAAAGGCGCGTATTCACCTGACGCCAGCCGAGCGTGAAAAGAAAGACGGGAAGAAAAAGCCGCCGTTTTGGACGCGTATCGCCCTGATCATCTCCGCAATCGGCGTGGCATTCTCCCACGGCGCGAACGACGGTCAGAAAGGCATTGGTCTGGTGATGCTGGTGCTGATTGGCGTAGCGCCTGCGGGCTTCGTGGTGAATATGAATGCCTCCGGCTACGAAATTACCCGTACCCGTGATGCCGTCAACAACGTGGAAACCTATTTCCAGCAGCATCCTGAGCTGCTGAAAAAAGTGACCGGCGTTGACCAACTGATCCCTTCTCCGGAGCCAGGCGCAACCCAGCCTGCGGAGTTCCACTGCCATCCGGCAAACACCATTAACGCGCTGAACCGCGTGAAGGGCATGCTGGAAAACATTGAGAGCTACGACAAGCTGAGCGTCGATCAGCGCAGCCAGATGCGTCGCATCATGCTGTGCATCTCCGACACCACCGATAAAGTGGCGAAGCTGCCGGACGTCAATGCTGACGACCAGCGTCTGCTGAAGAAACTGAAAACCGACATGCTGAGCACCATCGAGTATGCCCCAATCTGGATTATCATGGCCGTCGCGCTGGCGCTGGGCATTGGTACCATGATCGGCTGGCGTCGCGTGGCGACCACCATCGGTGAGAAAATCGGTAAGAAAGGCATGACCTATGCCCAGGGGATGTCCGCGCAGATGACCGCAGCGGTCTCTATCGGCCTGGCAAGCTACACCGGGATGCCGGTATCCACCACTCACGTTCTGTCGTCCTCCGTTGCGGGTACGATGATCGTTGACGGTGGCGGCCTGCAGCGTAAAACAGTGACCAATATCCTGATGGCGTGGGTACTGACCCTGCCAGCGGCAATTATCCTGTCCGGCGCGCTGTACTGGCTGAGCCTGAAGCTCATCTAAGCCTTTTCGGAAACGACAAAAAAGCGGGCCAGGAGACTGACCCGCTTTTTTTATGTCGGTACTTAATGCCAAATCATCAAAGCAATCATGCTGATAATCACCAGCCCGCACAGCGCGCTGGTTAATACAAACTGACCGCGAACGCGCTCGCAGCGGCGAATAAACTCATCATCATGATGATCGCGATAACGCTGCGCGTAGATATACCACACCAGACGCACCTGTTTGCCAGGCTGACCGTGGGAGGTAAAAAAACCTCCGCCATCCACGTACTGATACAGTAAGGGATCGCAACCACGCAGCACCACCAGCAGCGCGCGCAACGATGAGAAATAGCGCGCCATATTCACCACACACACGATGCACAAAGCCCAAAACAGCGCGACAGTGCTTACCATACCTCCTCCCCGGCGACCCGCCCACGGAGAACCCCTCCGGGACTACCGCACCCCGAAACTCGACAGACAGTCAGTGAAAGAGTGAGAGACTGGTCACGTTACATAAGCGAACCAGCCCTTTAAATAGTGTAGGAGATCAGCTGATTTTTTTGCCACATCCTTAACCCCTATCAATAGAGAAACGTGAAAGATTTGTTTAACTGATTGGTGATCAAGGGACATTGACGTTACTTGAGGCTCGTTTTAAGGTTGAGTTGTCTACACTTACAGTCATTAACCACTTAAGGAAGGAGTAACACTATGGCTTACAAACACATTCTTATCGCGGTCGATCTCTCCCCGGAAAGCAAAGTGCTGGTCGACAAAGCAGTCTCCATGGCGCGCCCGTATAACGCGAAAGTTTCCCTGATTCATGTCGATGTGAACTACTCCGATCTCTACACCGGCCTGATTGATGTCAATCTGGGTGATATGCAGAAACGCATTTCTGAAGAAACCCACCATGCGCTGACCGAGCTTTCCACCAATGCAGGCTATCCGATCACCGAAACCCTGAGCGGCAGCGGCGATCTCGGCCAGGTGCTGGTCGATGCCATTAAGAAATACGATATGGATTTGGTCGTTTGCGGTCATCATCAGGATTTCTGGAGCAAGCTGATGTCCTCGGCTCGCCAGCTGATTAACACCGTGCACGTGGATATGCTGATTGTTCCGCTGCGTGATGAAGAAGACGAGTAACTGATAGAGGCCGGTGACGGAGTGCCCGGTGGCGGCTACGCCTTACCGGGCCTGGCAAACAGAGCGAACTGTAGGCCGGGTAAGGCAGAGCCGTTACCCGGCTTTTTTATTCCGGCGTTCCCGGATAAATATCAAACCGGTGCCCCTTGGTGGTCACCGCATTGGCTGTCGCGACGTCCGCCAGCGGCGGCGCATAATCAGGTCGCTTCACCACTACGCGTTTTGTCGCAAGCTCTCGCGCAGGCGCCAGCAGGCCATCGGCATCTAAATCCGGCCCTACCAGCGACTGAAACACCCGCATCTCCTTTTTCACCAGCGCGCTTTTTTGCTTATGCGGGAACATTGGGTCGAGATAGACAACCTGCGGCCGCGGCGTGATGTCGGTGAGCGCGTTCAGGCTGGAGGCATGAATCAGCTGCAGGCGCTGCTGCAGCCAGCCGCCAATTTCCGGGTCGGCGTAGCCACGGGCAAGACCATCATCCAGCAACGCCGCCACAACGGGATTACGTTCCAGCATCCGTACCCGGCAGCCCACTGACGCCAGCACAAACGCATCGCGCCCAAGCCCTGCCGTGGCATCCACCACATCCGGCAGATAGCTGCCCTTAATACCAATCGCTTTCGCAACGGCTTCCCCACGACCGCCGCCGAACTTGCGCCGGTGCGCCATCGCGCCGCCGACAAAATCTACGAAGATGCCGCCGAGCTTTGGCTCATCGCGCTTACGCAGTTCCAGATGGTCCGGCGTGAACACCAGCGCCATCAGGTTTTCGGCATCGTGCTCCAGCCCCCAGCGGGTCGCAAGAACAGATAAGGCGCCATCGCTGGCGCCTGATTCATCCACTAAGCAGATTTTCACGAACGTATTAGCCCTTGATGCCGTAATGCTCAAGCATCGCATCGAGCTGCGGTTCGCGGCCACGGAAGCGTTTGAACAGGGTCATCGGTTCCTCAGAGCCACCGCGGCTCAGGATATTGTCGAGGAACGACTGCCCGGTTTCGCGGTTGAATATCCCCTCTTCTTCGAAGCGCGAGAACGCATCGGCGGCCAGCACATCGGCCCACAGATAGCTGTAGTAACCTGCCGCATAACCACCGGCAAAGATATGGCTGAAGGCGTGCGGGAAGCGGCCCCACGACGGCCCAGGAACGACGGAAACCTGTTTCTTGATTTCTGCCAGGGTGTCGAGAATTTTCGCGCCCTGCGCCGGGTTGAACTCGGCGTGCAGACGGAAATCGAACAGGCCGAACTCCAGCTGGCGCAGAACAAACATCGCCGCCTGGTAGTTTTTCGCCGCCAGCATTTTCTCCAGCAACTCTTGCGGAAGCGGCTCGCCAGTTTCGTAGTGGCCGGAGATAAACGCCAGCGCGTCCGGCTCCCAGCACCAGTTTTCCATAAACTGGCTTGGCAGTTCGACCGCATCCCACGGCACCCCGCTGATGCCAGACACGCCCGCAGTTTCAATGCGGGTCAGCATATGGTGCAGACCGTGACCAAACTCATGGAACAGGGTGATCACTTCATCGTGGGTGAACAGCGCAGGTTTGCCGTTTACCGGACGGTTGAAATTACAGGTGAGATAGGCCACCGGCTTTTGCAAAGTACCGTCTGCTTTGCGCATTTGCCCTACGCAGTCGTCCATCCACGCGCCGCCACGCTTATGCTCACGGGCGTAGAGGTCGAGGTAGAAGCTACCACGCAGCTCGTTCTTGTCATCGTACAGCTCAAAGAAGCGCACTTCCGGGTTCCAGACGTCCACGTCTTTGCGCTCTTTGGCGGTAATACCATAAATGCGCTGAACCACTTCGAACAAGCCGTTAACGGCTTTGTTCTCCGGGAAATACGGGCGAAGTTGTTCATCGCTGATGCTGTATAAATGCTGCTTCTGTTTTTCGCTGTAGTACGCGATATCCCACGGCTGGAGTTCATCCACGCCGAATTCAGCTTTCGCGTAGGCGCGCAGCTGGGCCAGCTCTTTCTCCCCCTGCGGACGGGCACGTTTTGCCAGATCGGTCAGGAAGTCGAGCACCTGCTGGGGGTTTTCCGCCATTTTGGTGGCGAGGGATTTAAAGGCGTAGCTTTCAAAGCCCAGCAGCTGTGCCAGCTCGTGGCGCAGCGCGAGGATCTCTTCCATCACCGGGCTGTTATCCCATTTCCCGGCGTTTGGCCCCTGATCGGAAGCACGAGTGGTGTAAGCGCGATACATCTCTTCACGCAGCGCCTGGTTATCGCAATAGGTCATTACCGGCAGGTAGCTCGGAATGTCCAGCGTCAGCAGGTAACCTCCCTGCTCTTTCGCTTCAGCCTGCGCTTTTGCTGCGGCCAGCGCGCTTTCCGGCATCCCGGCAAGCTCGGCTTCATCAGTCACCAGCTTGTTCCAGCCCATGGTCGCATCAAGCACGTTGTTGCTGTACTGGTTGCCTAACTCAGACAGACGCGCGGCAATTTCACCGTAGCGTTTCTGCTTTTCTTTCGACAGGCCAATCCCGGAAAGCTCAAAGTCGCGCAGCGCGTTATCCACCGCTTTTTTCTGCGCGGTGTTCAGGCTTGCATAGTGGTCGCCATCCCGCAGATCGCGATAAGCCTGATACAGCCCTTCGTGCTGGCCAACCCAGGTGCTGTACTCGGACAGCAGCGGCAGCGTCTGCTCATAGGCTTCGCGCAGCTCCGGGCTGTTTTTAACGGAGTTCAGGTGGCTGACCGGCGAGAAAATACGGCCCAGCACGTCGTCCACTTCCGCCAGCGGCTGGCAGAGGCTTTCCCAACTGTACGGCGCACCCTGCGCCACAACGTTTTCCACCGCCGAGCGGCAGTCATCCAGCGCCTTAGTCACGGCGGGTACCACATGCTCAGGCTGGATTTTCGAAAACGGTGGCAGTTCGAAGGGCTTTAATAATGGATTGGTCATAAGCGCTGTCCTGTTGAAAAACGGTAAATGAGCGCACGTTCCGGCGCTGTCGATATCAATTCAGAATGGGGTTAAGTGTAGAGGATTTCAATGATCAAAGAGACGGAAAGCACTCTCGCTGCGATACGCTACTGACAACACGCCCGGCGGCGCTTCGCTTGCACGGGCCTACTCGCCAGCAACAAGCAACTGTAGATTGTAGGCACGATAAGCGAAGCGCATCGGGCACTGCCGGGTCAGCGTCCCCGCCACCCGGCACGCATTTAACGCATCCGGTACCCCGCCGCGTACGCCGCAGGTAAATCCACGCGCTGCCAGAACTGCTGTTCAGACGTCAGGCCAGAGAGCGGATACCCGGCAGGCAGCGCCGTTTTCACCATCAGCGTGCGTCGTTGTTCTGCTGACAGCTTCGGCAGCGCGCTTTCCAGCAGCACTTCCGCGCCCTGCGGGACCCTCAGCAAAGGGCCCTCTCCTTTTTGCTGCGGCAAATCATACGTCATCGTGAAGCGATAAAAACGCTGCATCGCCGGGTCACGGTACGGATCGTCCTTGCCGTCCTTTTTCGCGCATTCAGCAAGCGAAATACCGCACTCTTTGGCCAGCGCGGCGCGCAGCTGATCGCGTGCCTCATTGAACAGCGCCCTGTATTTTACGTCATTGAGATAAAACGCCACGTTGCTCTGGGCAACCATTCGCGAGCCCATGATATCCAGTGGATAGTGCACGCCCAGCACGATGCGGGAATAGCCGTAGCGCGCCCCGCGTACCACCAGCGCGTCATAGCGCTCCGGCAGCATCTGCGCCAGCAGCAGCGCATCGGTCACACCGGTGTTGGTGTGCCCGCTCGGGAACGAGCCGCCGCCAGCGGTATAGGGCTTATTGTCTTTCACCACGGTATCGTCCGGTACCAGGTGAATCGTATTCCCCTGCGCGAGGAAAGGTCGCGCGTAGTTAAAGTGTTTTTTTGCCGCGCCGGTACTCACTTCACTGGCCTTGATAAGCGCTGCCGCTTTGCTCAGTTCACCTTTGTCATAGGCCGCGAGAAACGCTTTGCCCAGGCTCGGTCCCAGCGCATCGCTGAGGAAATAGAGATAGCTAATCCCTTCCGCATCGGCCAGCGCCTGATGCCTTGTGGCGGCGAGTGCATCGCGATTAATTTCAGTCACCGTTTGCAGGCTGGCGGCAAGCGTTGAGTCAGGTAGCGAGCTGAACGCTGAAAGCAGCGCAATACCGGCCTGCTGGCGGGCTTTAGTCTGGAAATCGTAGCCGCTGGCCTTGAGCCAGGCGATATCCGCCTGCGTGGCGGATTGCTTCGCCTTCTCCAGTTCATCGCGACTTAACTCAGATGCACTGCCCTTCAGCGCATTACGCAGGGCCGCAAGCGACTGACTTTCCAGCGCATCGAACGCCTGGCTGTTGGCCGCAGGCGTCACGGAGGCGGCAAGCTGCGCGGCAGCGTCTGGCGTCATCTCTTTTGCCAGTGCGGGCAGGGAGAGCAACATCGTCAGAGCCAAAAACGAGTAACGTGATTTCATATTTTTATCCTGGATTCAATCGATTACCCGACGCTAGCGCATCCATTTGACACCTTTATGACAGCCCCGCTCGCCCCCGCCTTCAGCATCAGCGGTAATCCACCGCAATCTGCGGTAAACTGTCGGCATCGTTTATTATTTCGGAACATCCGCCTCCATGCTCAGTTATCGCCACAGCTTCCACGCCGGCAACCATGCCGACGTCCTCAAACACACCGTCCAGAGCCTGATCATTGAATCGCTGAAAGAGAAAGAAAAACCGTTTCTCTATCTCGATACCCACGCGGGCGCCGGGCGTTATCAGCTGAGCAGCGAGCACGCCGAGCGCACTGGCGAATACATGGAAGGCATCGCCCGCATCTGGCAGCAGGACGATTTACCGGCTGAATTAGAGCCGTACATCGGCGTGGTACAGCACTTCAACCGCAGCGGCCAGCTGCGCTACTACCCGGGTTCACCGCTGATTGCGCGTCAGCTGATGCGCGAGCAGGACAGCCTGGAACTGACCGAACTGCACCCGAGCGACTTCCCGCTGCTGCGCTCTGAGTTCCAGAAAGACGATCGCGCCCGCGTGGCAAAAGCCGATGGCTATCAGCAGCTGAAAGCTAAGCTGCCGCCAGCTTCGCGCCGCGGCCTGATTCTGATCGACCCGCCGTATGAGATGAAAACCGACTATCAGGCGGTGGTCTCCGGCATCAGCGAAGGTTACAAGCGCTTCGCCACCGGCACCTATGCGCTGTGGTACCCGGTCGTTCTGCGTGCGCAAATCAAACGCATGATCAAAGATCTCGAAGCCACCGGCATTCGCCGCATCCTGCAAATTGAACTGGCGGTGCGTCCGGACAGCGACCAGCGTGGCATGACCGCTTCGGGCATGATTGTCATCAACCCGCCGTGGAAGCTCGAACAGCAGATGAACAACGTGCTGCCGTGGCTGCACAAAAAGCTGGTGCCGGCCGGCACGGGTCACGCCACCGTCAGCTGGATTGTGCCGGAGTAATCGCAACCATCGGTGGAACCTATGGATTCCAGGTATACAATCGCGGCAATCAACGATTAAGGAAGAAGCTATGACTAAGCATTATGACTACATCGCCATCGGCGGCGGCAGCGGCGGTATCGCCTCAATCAACCGTGCGGCCATGTACGGCCAGAAGTGTGCGCTGATTGAAGCCAAAGAGCTCGGCGGCACCTGCGTAAACGTTGGCTGCGTACCGAAAAAGGTGATGTGGCATGCCGCGCAGATCCGCGAAGCCATCCATATGTATGGCCCGGACTACGGCTTCGATACCACCCTTAATCACTTCGACTGGAACAAGCTGGTCTCCAGCCGCAGCGCCTATATCGACCGCATCCACACCTCGTACGACACCGTGCTGGGTAAAAACAAAGTGGACGTGATCAAAGGCTTCGCTCGTTTCGTGGATGCTAAAACCATCGAAGTAAACGGTGAAACCCTGACCGCAGACCATATCCTGATCGCCACCGGCGGCCGTCCGAGCCACCCGGACATTCCGGGCGTGGAACACGGTATCGACTCTGATGGCTTCTTCGAGCTGCCTGCTCTGCCAAAACGCGTTGCCGTCGTTGGCGCAGGCTATATCGCCGTCGAACTGGCGGGGGTGATCAACGGTCTGGGCGCGGAAACGCACCTGTTCGTGCGTAAGCATGCGCCGCTGCGCAGCTTCGATCCTCTGATTGTCGAAACGCTGGTTGAGGTGATGAACGCCGAAGGTCCGCAGCTGCACACCCATGCGGTGCCGAAATCCGTGGTGAAAAACGCCGACGGCAGCCTGACGCTGACCCTGGAAGACGGCAAAACGTTTGAAGTCGATTGCCTGATCTGGGCGATTGGCCGCGAGCCGGAAACCAACAACTTCAACCTCGGCGTCACCAGCGTGAAAACCAACGACAAAGGCTACATTATTGTCGATAAGTTCCAGAACACCAGCGTGCCGGGTATCTACGCCGTGGGCGATAACACCGGTGCGGTGGAATTGACTCCGGTAGCGGTTGCCGCTGGCCGTCGCCTGTCCGAGCGCCTGTTTAACAACAAGCCGGACGAGCATCTCGACTACAGCAATATCCCGACCGTCGTGTTCAGCCACCCGCCAATTGGCACCGTGGGTCTGACCGAACCGCAGGCGCGCGAGCAGTATGGCGATGACGCCGTGAAGGTTTATAAATCTTCCTTCACCGCGATGTATACCGCCGTGACCTCTCACCGCCAGCCGTGCCGTATGAAGCTGGTGTGCGTGGGCCCGGAAGAGAAAATCGTCGGCATTCATGGAATCGGCTTTGGCATGGATGAGATCCTGCAGGGCTTCGCCGTAGCACTCAAAATGGGTGCAACCAAGAAAGACTTCGACAACACCGTGGCGATCCACCCGACCGCAGCGGAAGAGTTTGTGACGATGCGTTAAGTTGCGCATCTCCTGGAGTCAAAAAGGCCAGCGTCAGCTGGCTTTTTTATTGCTGATGACCCTGCACCGCCTTCACTCAGAGTGAAAACGGGCCATTAATTCAGAAAGAAGTGGCCCGACCCGACGCAGTTCATCCAGATGCGCTGAGCTCAGCGCTGACAGTAGCTTCTCTGCCTGTTCCGTCAGCCCCAACGCCATTTTTCGCTGATCTTCCGCACAATCGATACGGTAAATCAGATTGAGCTCTTCCAGGCGCTTTACCAGCCCGGACGTACTGTGCGGCTGTAAAATAAGCCTTTCCGCCAAAAGACCAATGGTCATTTTCCCGGCCTCGGCCCCTTTAATCGCCAGCAGCGCCTGATGCTGCTGCGGGGTCAGGCCAGCCTGTTTTGCTTCCCTTTCACTGAACGCCAGAAACTGTCTTAAGGTGGCCCGGAAGTCCGCCAGCGCGACATAGTCCGTTTCTGTCATTTCCCGTTTTCCCATATTTAACTCACCGTAACGTTGATTTTATATCGCATTGCGATATAAATTACTTTCCTCTGGCACAGTCATGGCCTGAAAATGAACTTCCCCAACCCCGAATTGTAAGCCTGCAAGCCAAAGAGTCTACCTCCGGTTGGGTATAACAGAAATGCTGCCATTTCTGCATTAAGGATTTATTTGTGATGAATAAAACCGACCCTATTTTGTCGGAATCCTTATTAGTTAGTTTGTTATTTCTGACACATGCAGTGAATTGTATCCGGATGTAATCATCCGGACGCCAGAATTATAAATCATCGTGACTCACATGGCTGAAGATATCCCCTCTTCGGCAAGGCTTTCTGCGCCCAAATATCGGTGGACGGTTATTTCCTTTGCCCTAATCCCGGCGCGGCAAGGGCTTATTACTCTTAGGTGGTAAAATAAATGAAAGAAAATAAACAACGTCTTAGTCATTATGACGGCGCTGCCGGCGGTTGGGGTGCGGTTATCGCCTGTGCCACTCAGGTAATAAGCCAGAAAGCCCCCGTCAGAGACACCATTGCCCTCTTTAAAATGAACCAGGTGAAGGGGTTTGACTGCCCCGGATGCGCCTGGCCCGATCCGGACCATCGCTCGCCTATGGAGCTGTGCGAAAATGGCGTGAAAGCCGTCTCGTGGGAAACCACCAGCAAAAAAGTAACACCTGAATTTTTTGCAGCTCATCCGGTGCAGGCGCTCTGGAAACAAAGCGATTATGAGCTTGAGCAACACGGACGCCTGACGCATCCGATGAAGTACGACATTACCACCGACACCTGGCAGCCCATCGACTGGGAAACGGCTTTTAACGAAATTGGCAAGACGCTGCGCCAGCTTCAGCCGGAACAGGTTGAATTTTATACCTCCGGGCGCACCTCCAACGAAGCCGCGTTCCTCTACCAGCTCTTTGCCCGCGAATACGGCACCAACAATTTTCCCGACTGTTCCAACATGTGCCATAGCCCTACCGGCAAGGGATTAGGCGAGTCAATCGGCATCGGCAAAGGCACGGTTGAGCTAAGCGACTTTGAAGCCGCCGATCTGGTGATTTGCGTGGGCCACAACCCCGGCACCAATCACCCTCGTATGCTGGCAACGCTGCGTGAAGTGGCACGGCGAGGCGGGAAAATTGTCTCGGTGAATCCCCTGCGTGAACGCGGCCTCGAGCGTTTCAGCTTCCCGCAGTCCCCTACCGATATGCTGCTTGGCGGGTCAACGGAGATTTCCAATGACCATTTCCAGATCCGTATCGGTGGCGATGCCTGGTTCTTCCGCGGCGTAATGAAAGCAATGATAGAGCATGACGATGAGAGCCAGAAAAATGGAACGCCGGCGATTATCGATCATGGATTTATCGCCGCCCAGACCCTCGGCTATGAAGCACTCCGTGAGAGCATCGATGCGCTGGAGTGGTCACAAATCGAGTCAGGCGCGGGCGTAACCCGGGAAGAGATCGTCCATTTTGCGGAGATCTACACCGCTCACCAAAAAGTGATTGTCTGCTATGGCCTTGGGATCACCCAGCATCGCAACGGCACGCAAAATGTTCAGCAGCTGATTAATCTGCTGCTGTTACGCGGCAATATGGGCCGGGAAGGCGCAGGGATTTGTCCGCTGCGCGGCCACTCCAACGTGCAGGGCGACCGAAGCGTCGGCATCAATGAAGAGCCGAGTGAAGATTTTAACCTCAGCCTGGAAAAGCATTTCGGGATTAAAGTACCGCGCAAGCACGGCCATTCGTCAGTGGACAGCATCCGGGCCTTTGAACGTGGAGACTCGCGCGCGCTGATCTGCATGGGCGGCAACCTTGCGGTCGCGATGCCCGATCCGCTGCGTACCTTCCCGGCAATCCGTAAGCTCGAGCTTCAGGTCCATGTGGCGACCAAGCTCAACCGCTCACATCTGCTGGCCGCCAAAAACAGCTATCTGCTGCCGGCGCTGGGGCGCACGGAACGCGACATACAGCAGGCGGGCATTCAGTCGGTGACAGTGGAAGATTCCATGAGCATGGTCCACGCCTCTACCGGCTCCCTGAAGCCAGCCTCTCCATGGCTAATGTCCGAACCGGCGATTGTCGCGGGCCTTGCCAAAGCCACGCTGCCGCAGAGCCCGATTAACTGGAAAGCGCTGTCAGGCGATTATCGTCTGATTCGCAACGCTATTGAGGCAGTGATCCCCGAGTTTTATGACTACAATCAGCGCATTGAAGCACCCGGCGGCTTCCGTCTGGATAACCCGGCTTCACGCGGTGAATATCGCACCGCGACAGGGAAAGCCATGTTTATTCCGTGTACCACGGAAGCCATTGATGACCAGGGATTACCTCCGGGGCACCTGGTACTGGCCACCATCCGCAGTCACGACCAGTACAACACAACCATCTACGGAATGAACGACCGCTACCGTGGCGTTACCGGTCGACGGGATGTGGTTTTCCTCAGCGCCAATGAGGCTCGTGTACGCGGGCTCAAACAAGGGGATGTCGTCAATGTGGCGGCCTTAAACGAAAAAGGTGAAATCAGCGAAGAGCGTACGCTGCCTGACCAGACCGTGCATATTGTCTCCATGGCGGTGGGCTCCATAGCGGCTTATCTTCCTGAAGCCAATATTTTGCTCTCGCTGGATGCGGTGGATGAGCAAAGCATGACGCCAGCTTATAAAAGCGTACCGGTACTAATAACGAAGAAAAATTAGGCGATTATCAGGGCACAAGATGTTTGAGCATCGCGTGCCCAACGTAATTACTCCAGTTAAAGCCGTTCTGTAAAACCACCACCGCGTTCTGGTTGGCCTTATCAAAACCGATATAGCTGGAATAACCGCCGATATAACCGACCTGATAAGTGATTTTTTGTTGCCCGTAGGTGTCGGTTATCCAGGCAATATTGGCGGCTTCTTTTTCGCGTGGGAAATAATCGACGGTGACATCGCGGAAGGCTTTATTGAGTGTCGCATCTTTCGTCGGCGAGAAATGAGCCCGGGTATATTCAATCAGATCGCGCGCATCGCTATAAAGACTCGCCGCACCAACCATATTATTGCTGAACTGCCAGTCCGGGGTTAACGCACCGCGAGGAATGAACTTCGGCTGATCTCCGGCGTGCCCCAATGCCCGCAGCGGGAAGGCGCGCAGGGTTTCGGGGCGAAAACTGGCATTCCTCATGCCGAGCGGCTGGAAGACCTTTTGCGCGGCTAACGCGTCTATGGATTGCCCGGTCTGATATTTCAGAAGGTAGCCGGGCCGTTGTGCTCAATCACCGTCACCACCATCCCGGACACCTGTTTGCTGCGCATATATTCGCCAACAAGTTCGTCAACGGACAGCGCCCGGCCATTTTGCGCAAGCTGCTTCACTTCACTGGAAGGCATGTTCATTTGCGACAGCGTGCCGGAGCAGCCGGAGAGCAAAACGCACGTCATCAGCCCAGGGAGTAATAACCCTTTCAATGCGAACCTTCCCGTTGAGTCAAAGGCATCATGTGCGCTGGTCTGTGGAGGGCAGACCTTATCGATATTCACGCTTTGTTGCAAAGTGAAAGCTCTGAAAGTGAGAGGGCGGCTTTTCGCAACCGTTTCACCGATTTTTTCTTAAAAAACGGCGCGTTATCGGAAACAAGTGCTGAGAAAAAAAGCACATAAACGTGACTAAGAGCACGCTTTTCCCTCCTGAGACCGAAGCGAATGACTACGCTTAATTAAGCACCAATATTATGGCACCTTAGTTTTGACGTTATCCGGAGGTTTTTATCGCTATGCTCAACCAGAAATTACGTAACCCGGACACCGACGAAGTGCAGGCCATCGAGCCTGAGCTCAGCTATCTCACGGATCCGTGCGAGTTAAAACTGGATGACATATCCGAGGTCGAGCCCGAACCGGAGATGATAGAGGGGATGCCCGCCTCCGATGCGCTGACGCCCGCCGACCGTTACCTTGAGCTGTTTGAACGCGTGCAGAAAGCGCGGATCTTCACTGACAGCAAAACCTTCCCCGACTGCGCGCCGAAAATGGATCCGCTGGACGTTCTGATCCGCTTTCGCCAACGGAAACGCCAGCCCGGTTTTGATCTGCGGGCGTTTGTTGAGGAGCATTTCTGGCTGCCGGCGACGGACGGCGATCTGTACGTCTCCAATCCCAACAGCACGCTGAAAGAGCACATCGACACGCTCTGGTCAGTGCTGACCCGAGAGCCGCAGGATCATATTCCGTGGTCTTCCCTGCTGGCGCTGCCCCAGGCCTATATCGTCCCGGGCGGACGCTTCAGCGAAACCTATTACTGGGATTCCTACTTCACCATGCTCGGACTGGCGGAAAGCGGCCGCGAAGATCTGCTTAAGTGCATGGCAGATAACTTCGCCTGGATGATCGAGCGCTACGGTCATATTCCTAACGGAAACCGTACTTACTATCTCAGCCGCTCGCAGCCACCGGTGTTTGCCCTGATGGTGGAGCTGTTTGAAGAGGACGGCGTGCGCGGGGCGAAGCGGTATCTGGACCACCTGAAGATGGAGTATGAGTTCTGGATGGACGGAGCAGGTAACCTGCTACCGAACCAGGCCTGGCGCCACGTGGTGCGCATGCCGGACGGCTCGCTGCTTAACCGCTACTGGGACGACCGCGACACGCCGCGCGACGAGTCCTGGGCTGAGGACGTTGAAACCGCCCGCCATTCTGGTCGCCCACCGAACGAGGTCTATCGCGATCTCCGTGCAGGTGCGGAATCCGGCTGGGACTACTCCTCCCGCTGGCTACGCGACAGCACAAGGCTTGCCAGTATCCGCACCACGCAGTTCATTCCCATCGATCTGAACGCGTTTTTGTTCAAGCTTGAAAATACGATTGCCAACATTTCCGGTGCGAAAGGCGACCGTGAAACCGAGGCGGAATTCCGCCATAAGGCCAGCGAGCGCCGGGCGGCGGTGACCCGCTATCTGTGGGATGACGAGCAAGGCTGCTATCGTGATTACGACTGGCGGCGCGAACAATTAGGGCTGTTCTCTGCTGCCAGCGTGGTGCCGCTGTATGTCGGCATGGCGACGCATGAGCAGGCCGATAAGCTGGATACAGCAGTGCGCACGCGCCTGCTGACGCAGGGCGGGATCCTCGCCACCGAGTACGAGAGCGGCGAACAGTGGGATTTCCCCAACGGCTGGGCGCCGCTGCAGTGGATGGCCATTCAGGGCTTTAAGCTCTACGGCAACGACGCTTTAGGCAATGAGATTGCCCGCAGCTGGCTGACCACCGTGAACCATTTTTATCAGCGCCATCATAAGCTGATTGAGAAATATCACATCGCCAGCAGCACGCCCCGCGAAGGGGGCGGTGGGGAATACCCGCTGCAGGACGGCTTCGGCTGGACCAACGGCGTGGTGCGCCGCCTGATGGGCCTCTATGGCGAACCGTGAGTGAATTAATCAATCGCATCGTAAATGGCTGACTGTATGCTCAGCCATTTTTTATGCTGCGCATCCGGCGTCGCATCGGCGCGCAGCTTTGCCTGAGACACGTTATAGCGCTGGCGCTCCACCACTGCGGGCGTCGCGCAGAAGGCCTGCAAATACGATTTGCGCACAGAAGTGAGCGGTTCGCCGCTCGCCATAGCGTGACCGAGCGTGTTGATAAACCGGCGGCAGGGCTTCGGTTCATCCATCTGCAGGCGATAGCGCAGCAGCAGCTCCAGCACTTCATCGTAGCGGAAAGACTGCGCCTGTTCCGTCCATGCCAGCTGCCACGTCATTCCACCCTGTAAAAACAGCGTTGTGACTCGCGTATCATTGCGATCGATGGCCGAACGCAGGCTGTTCACATCCCAGGTAATGCCCATATTCGCCAGCTTTTCACGCTGCGACGGCGTTTCCCGTTCCGGGGCATCTACCAAAGATTCGCTGGCCTGCGCTGCCTGTTCTACAGGGGCGGTACTGTTAAACAGCCACAGCGCGGCAAACGCCATTCCCAGCATCGCCACGCCGACCGCCCCCCACAGTACAGTGGAAATCATCTGGTGCCGCTCTTGCGGGTTTCGCACCTGACTTTTTTTCGGCGGCTCGATGCTTTCACGCACCGGCTGGTTGTCGCCGCCCAGGGCACGGTCACGGCTGCGTGCATTCTCCCAGAAATGATTGAGCTCATTGCTGTCGACCGCCATAAAGGCCATCGGATTGACCCGCGTTCTGCCCTGTTCAAACGCATGCAGAACCGGGCCGGTAATCTGATGCAGGTAATTGTCGATCAGCGCCATTTCCGTGGTGGTCAGCGGGCGCCGGGCGAGAATGGCGTTGCGCATCACCCGGCAATCTTCCAGAAACGCATGCAGCGTAACGCGCTGCTCAGCAAACAACGTCAGCGCAGCGGCAGAATTAAACAAAGGCGAGTAGTGGCGGGCAAACGCCTTTTTATCCACGATGAGCAGGGCAAGCTCGCTGAACAACATCCCGGAGAGGATATCCCCGGTATCACCGTTTGCCAGCCAGCGCCGCACGCTGTCCGCGCCAAATTGCAGCTTCAGCGAGTCATTCAGCCTCATCGCATCGGGAAAGGCCTGGCCGATAAGCGCCTTCAGCGTCAGGGTCATCGCCCGCATCTGCCGCTGGGCCTGCTCCTGACGGTCGCTACCGTCTTCACCCGGCAGCGAGGGAAACGTCAGAAGAGGCTGCTGCTGGCGCACAAACTCCAGCGCCGCCACGAACCGTAGCGCAGCAATCAGCTGGTTGTCCGTCACCGCCTGTCCGCGCTCATAAACCGGCACGATTTGCTGCAAATGGCGCAGCTGCAGGGTGAAATCGCTGATTTGGGCGTCGTTGAGGTTGAGCCGTCGGGCCACGTTTGCCCAGCCGCCGAGGTTCAGGCGCGCCTGTTCAAGCTGCTCCAGAAACCAGCGCGGATCCTTTGCCTCCGCGCCATGGACGTTAAGCAGCGACAGAATCTCAGTGGCCGCCTGACGAATCACGCCCAGGCAGTGTTCAAACTGATCACCAGAGTAGTGCGATGCCGTGTGCATCTGTTTTCCTTCTCAAGGCTTAAGGTATCCCTGCCAGATACAGGGTTTTATTTTTATTTTTAGACGGTTACAAAGTAGCTTACCGCACAACAGGCAGGGCTAATCCGCCTATAAACCGATAAAAAGCCCCGGAGTAAACACGATGATAATCCTCACCACGCCACGGCTACGCTGTGAAATGTTGAAAGAAGCGGACTGGCCTTTCTTTCTGTCGCTTTATCAGGACAGAGTGGTGATGCGCAAGGTCATGGACGCACTAAGCGAAGCGGAGATTCGCGAGGCCTTTGACGTGCGCCTTACGCCCTGGTCGCCAGGAGCAGAGCACTGGCTTTGCCTGATAGTGCGTGACGCCGGCACCCACGAGCCGCTGGGATTAACGGGTTTTATTCAGCGCGAGAGAACCATGGCGGAGATTGGTTTTCTCTTTGCGCCTGGCGCGCAGGGTAAAGGTTACGCCACCGAGTCGCTGCGGGCGGTGTGTGATTATGCCTTTAGTGAAGGTGACTTCAGACGGCTGACGGCGACCGTCACAGCCGGAAATTGGGCATCGCGCCGGGTGCTGGAGAAAATGGGTTTTGTGCTGGAAGGCGAGCTGCGTGAGAGCTACTGGCTCAGCGGGGAATGGCACAATGACTGGCTGATGGGGTTATTACGGCGCGAATATTTCCCCTCACCCTAACCCTCTCCCCAAAGGGGCGAGGGAACCGATTCCTGCGGCCTTTGATTTTCTCCCTCTCCCTTTTAGGGAGAGGGACGGGGTGAGGGTAAGTTAATTAAAGGAACATCCCGCCGGAGACTTCAATACGCTGGGCGTTCATCCAGCCCAGTTCATCGCTCAGCAGCGCCGCAATCGCTCCGCCGATATCATCCGGCAGGCCCGTGCGACCAAGCGCTGTTTGCGCAGCAATATGCTGATTCATCTCGGCGTTATCCCGCACGCGGCCGCCGCCGAAGTCCGTCTCAATTGCGCCTGGCGCGATAATGTTGACCGAAATACCGCGCGCGCCCAGCTCTTTGGCCTGATAGCGCGTCAGCACTTCCATCGCCCCTTTCATTGAGGCGTAGGCCGCAAAGCCCGGCAGAGCAAAACGAGCCAGCCCGGAAGAGACGTTCAGGATACGGCCGCCGTCCTGAATCATCGGCAGCAGGCGCTGGGTGAGGAAGAACGGACCTTTGAAATGGATATTCATCAACTCATCAAACACCGCTTCGCTGGTCTCGGCGAAGGAGCCGTACAGACCGATGCCCGCATTGTTTACTAAATAATCAAACGTGCTGCGCTGCCAGGTGTGCTGTAGCTGCTGCTGCACCTGTTCAGCAAATTTTTCGAAACTTGCGCTATCGGCAACGTTCAGCTGCAATGCCGCCGCTTTCACGCCAAATTGTTCGATTTCAGCGACAACTTTTTGTGCTTCCTGCTGATTACTGTTGTACGTCAGCAGAACATGAATTCCTTTCGCCGCCAGCTTCAGCGCCGCATTTTTCCCCAGACCGCGGCTGCCGCCGGTGATTAAAGCAATACGTTGTGTCATAACCAACCTCATTTCAGACAGGTGAACAGTGAGAAGAAGCTTATTAGGTGATGTATAATCAATAAAGAGAGCAAAATACGTTTCATTGTTTCACTGATAACAACAAAAGGCGTTTGCTTTGGATAAAATACACGCAATGCAACTGTTCATTCGCGTTGCGGAGCTGGAGAGTTTTTCCCGCGCTGCGGATACGCTGGGCCTGCCAAAGGGTAGCGTATCGCGTCAGGTTCAGGCGCTGGAAAACCTGCTCGGGATCCGCCTGCTGCACCGCACAACGCGCCGCGTCCAGCTCACGCAGGACGGCATGGTCTATTACGAGCGGGCAAAAGATTTGCTGAGCAACCTCGACGAACTTGACGGTATGTTCCAGCACGACCCCACCAGCATCAGCGGACGACTGCGCGTGGACATGCCCGTTGGCGTTGCGCGAAATTTAGTCATTCCCAAACTGCCCGCTTTTTTACAGCAGTATCCGGGCATCGAACTGGAGCTCAGCAGCAGCGACCGCCTGGTGGATGTGATTCGGGAAGGATTCGACTGCGTGGTGCGGGTGGGCATACTAAAAGATTCCGGATTAGTGGCACGCCCCATTGGCAAACTGACCGTCGTCAACTGCGCCAGCCCCGATTATCTGGCGCGTTTTGGTTATCCGGAAACGCTTGACGATCTGGCAAGCCACGCGCTGGTCCATTACTCCACCAACCTGGGCGTACGCCCGCAGGGTTTTGAAATCAGCGTGGACAATCAAACGCGCTGGCTGAAAACAGGCGGCATACTGACGGTGAACAGCACCGAAACCTATCACGCGGCCTGCCTGGCGGGGCTGGGAATTATTCAGGTCCCGCGCATCGGTGTGAAAGAAGCGTTGCGCAGCGGCAAGCTGGTGGAGATTCTGTCGCAGCACCGCGCTGAGCCGATGCCGGTCTCGCTGATTTATCCGCACCGCCGCAACCTTTCTCGCCGCGTTCATCTGTTTATGGAGTGGCTGACGGAGATCCTCAAAAGCTACGTGGACTGACATCCGTGAGCTTTCAGAAAATGATCAGCACCTCATCGGCTATAATTTCATTTTGTTGTAAAAGAAAGGAATACGCACCTGATGACGCCGGATAACGACGCAAAACGCCCCACGCAGGATCTTGATTACGATCCCGTCAGGAAAATGGACACCGAAGAGCCCGTTGATAGCGGCCTCAAACAGCGTGCCGCCGGTGCGCTGAACAAAGCGACGGGCACCGCGCAAAAAGTACAGCGCCAGCCCATTATTGCTCACCTGATTCGCGCCGCAGAACGCTTCAACGACAGGCTTGGCAACCAGTTTGGTGCAGCCATCACCTACTTTTCTTTCCTGTCGATGATTCCGATTCTGATGGTGTCCTTTGCCGCAGGCGGGTTTATTCTCGCCTCACACCCGACGCTGCTTCAGGACATCTTCGACAAGATCCTGACTAACGTCAGCGACCCGACGCTCGCTGCAACCCTGAAAAACACCATCAACACCGCCGTGCAGCAGCGTACCACCGTCGGCATCGTCGGCCTGCTGGTGGCGCTCTACTCCGGGATTAACTGGATGGGCAACCTGCGCGAGGCTATCCGCGCCCAGTCGCGCGATGTCTGGGAGCGTACGCCCCAGGACCAGGAAAAAATCTGGGTGAAGTACTTCCGCGATTTCATCTCATTGATTGGTCTGCTGGTGGCGCTGATCGTCACGCTCTCGATCACCTCCATTTCCGGGGCAGCCCAGCAGATGATCATCTCGGCGCTCTATCTCGACTACATTGAGTGGCTGAAGCCCGCCTGGCGGTTGATTGGCCTGGCTATCTCTATTTTCGCCAACTATCTGCTGTTCTTCTGGATATTCTGGCGTCTGCCTCGCCACCGCCCGCGCAAAAAGGCGCTGATTCGCGGGACGTTTATTGCGGCAATCGGCTTTGAGGTGATCAAAATCATCATGACCTGGACGCTGCCCGCGCTGGTCAAGTCACCGTCTGGCGCGGCCTTTGGCTCAGTACTGGGGCTGATGGCGTTCTTTTATTTCTTCGCCCGCCTGACGCTATTCTGCGCCGCCTGGATTGCTACCGCCGAATACAAAGACGACCCGCGAATGCCGGGCAAAACCCATCGCTGAACCTCACATTGGGGTGAAATTTCACCCCAATGCACCTTATTAGCAGATAAATCCAGACGGTAACTTTTCTTTAACCAAAAACTGGTTTTATCTGCTAATTAATTATTTATGTGAAGCATTTCATAGATGTGAATCTGCCAGCCTGAAAATTATCCGCTTTTTGCCGATTTTTCACCCTCCCCCTCGCTTTGTTACACATTGAAATGCGGCTTTTGCTATGCGTAATATGGCCGTTCGTTCGCCAAAAATAAGAAAATGCTATGCAAAATGCTGCCACCACAACACTCGAAAATTCACAGGACATCGCGCCGGTCAATTCACGCAATAAAGTCGTGGTCGCCTCGCTGATTGGCACCGCCATCGAGTTCTTTGACTTCTATATTTATGCCACCGCCGCGGTGATCGTTTTCCCGCATATCTTCTTCCCACAGGGCGACCCAACCGCCGCCACGCTGCAGTCTCTGGCGACCTTCGCTATCGCCTTCGTCGCGCGTCCGATTGGCTCTGCGCTGTTTGGTCACTTTGGCGACCGCGTGGGTCGTAAAGTGACGCTGGTAGCGTCTCTGCTGACAATGGGTATTTCTACGGTCGTTATCGGCCTGCTGCCGGGCTATGAGACCATCGGCATTCTGGCGCCGATGCTGCTGGCGCTGGCGCGTTTTGGTCAGGGTTTAGGGCTTGGCGGTGAATGGGGCGGCGCGGCGCTGCTGGCGACGGAAAACGCCCCACCGAAAAAGCGTGCGCTGTATGGCTCATTCCCGCAGCTTGGGGCGCCAATCGGCTTCTTCTTCGCCAACGGCACGTTCCTGCTGCTCTCCTGGCTGCTGACCGACGAACAGTTCATGAGCTGGGGCTGGCGCGTACCGTTTATCTTCTCTGCGGTGCTGGTGATCATCGGCCTGTACGTTCGGGTTTCGCTGCATGAGACACCGGTGTTTGCCAAAGTTGCCGCTGCGAAAAAACAGGTGAAAGTGCCGATGGGCACGCTGCTCAGCAAGCACCTGCGCGTCACCATTCTCGGCACCTTCATCATGCTGGCAACCTACACGTTGTTCTACATCATGACCGTCTATTCCATGACCTACAGCACCGCGGCGGTGCCGCATGGTCTGGGCTTACCCCGTAACGAAGTGCTGTGGATGCTGATGATGGCGGTGATTGGCTTTGGCGTGATGGTGCCGATTGCAGGTCTGCTCGCCGACCGCTTTGGCCGCCGCAGAAGTATGATCACCATCACCTCGCTGATTATTCTGTTTGGCCTGTTCGTGTTCCAGCCGCTGCTGGGCTCCGGCGATCCTGCGCTGATTATGGCCTACCTGCTGATTGGCCTGAGCCTGATGGGCCTGACCTTCGGCCCGATGGGCGCGCTGCTGCCGGAGCTGTTCCCGACCGAAGTGCGTTACACCGGGGCATCTTTCTCCTATAACGTGTCGTCGATTCTGGGAGCATCCGTGGCGCCGTACATCGCCGCCTGGCTGACCGGCGCTTATGGCCTGGCGTATGTGGGCTACTATCTGGCCTCAATGGCAGCCCTGACGCTGATCGCGCTGGTGTTGACGCACGAGACAAAGCATCAGTCGCTTTAAGTGCCTTTGTGCCGGGTGGCGCGAACGCTTACCCGGCCTACCCTTTATTCCCCCTCTCCCACAGGGAGAGGGAAACCGCTACTTCCGCATCTGCGACAAAATCACATGGCACTGATTTGCATCGCCTTCTGACGGGGAAATCAGCGCCAGCAGCGCCGCCGCAGGCGTCACCAGAGTTGCCAGCGCGGCCGCCACCGCGCCGCGTACAATCAGCGGGCCGGGCTTCACGCCGTAATCCGGATTTTTGAAGGTGCCGCGTACGTACAGCGGTGAACGCAGCGTGATGATACGAATCCCCTTACTCTCCGGATCGATGGTCAAATCCATCTGCTCTGTCGCAAAGCTCGCGGTGCCGGTAACGTTAATCAGCGCGTTTTCCGTATCAAACGCCAGTATTTGCGGTCGCGCCACGCCGTTGCGGATATCCACGTTTGCCGCCGCGCAGTTCACACGCACTTCGTCGTCGCCAAATATCTGCCCGACGATAAAGTTACCGACGTTCAGGCCAAGGATTTCCATCAGGTTGCGGCTGACCACGCCGTCGTTCATCAGCAGCTTCAGGTTACCATTACTGGAACCCAGCAGCGCCGCCACGGAATTCCCCGTGCCGCGCAGCTGCGCATCCCCGTTCATTTCACCCAGGGTCTTCTGCATCAGCTCGACGTTCGGCATCAGCTCTTTCAGCCGCAGCCGCCGGGCCTGAATATCCGCTTCGCCCTGCATGGGTTTTTTATTCCCTGCCAGGTGGATCCTGGCGTTAATGCTGCCGTTGGCCATGCCGAACTTCAGCGGCTGCAGGCGCAAATCGCCGCGCTCAAGGATCACGTGGGTGGAGAGATCGCTGAGCGGCAAAGTCCCACCGTGTTCGATTCTGCCGCCCTTAAAGCGTACATCGGCGTCCATCACGTCCCATTTATCCGTTTCGAATCGCTCGTATGGCAGGACTTTCCCGGCGGGTTGGGGATCTTTCTGCACCTCTTTCTTTTTGGTGCCCTTGCCCGAATCCACGCCAATCAGCGGACCTAAATCGGCAAGCCGTAGCTGCTTCGACTCCATATCGCCTTCCAGCTTCGGCCTTGGTTTGGTCATGCTGTACTTCAGCGTGCCGTGAATATCACTGTCGCCAATGCGCCCGTTGAAGTTTCGGTAGTCAAATACCGAGCCTTTCTCAGTGTCGATTTTTGCCACCAGATGGCCGTCCGTTTCGAACGGCGGCGTGTCCGGCAACACGATACCCGTCAGCTCGTACAGCTGGCCAAGTGAATCGCCGGAGAATTTCAGGCGCAAATCCACGCCGCCCATTTTCATCGGATCGTTAATCGTGCCGCTGAACGCCACCCGCGTATTGCCGGAGTGGACATCCGCCTGCACCGGGAAGGGCGTGCCTTCGCTTTTCAGCGCCAGCATCCCACCAATTTTCCCTGTGCCGGTTAGCGGCTGACCGTTGTAGCGCCCATCGGCCTTAAGGCCAAACACATAGTCGCCCGGCTTCGGCCCGTCGCTTTTACCTTTCTCACCGGTCACTTCGCTGAATGCCAGCGGTTTGCCAAGCGGATCGACGAAGATCTCAATGTCCGCCCGGGTCACTTTATCGTCCACTTTGATCCGCCCGCGATCGAACAAAATGTTATCGAGCCGGAAGGACCAGGACGAAGGCTGGGCGTTGCTTTGCTTGTCGCTGGCGGAAGCAAGGTTGAACGTCCAGTTATTGGTTTTTTCCGACAGGCGAATAATGCGGGCATCCGGCTGCACGAGCTTGATCCAGGGCAGGTAGACGGTTTTGGTAAACAGCGCCAGGGGGGCCAAAGTGGCTTCCACGCGCGGCAGATGCACCATGGTTATCTCAGGAATATCAGGCGGGTTGCCAAGAATAACGTCGTCCGCATGAACATGCGGCCAGGGCACCCAGCTTCGCCAGCCGGTTTCGCCAGGCTGCCGCTCCCAGACCACGCCTAAATCGCCGCGAATGGCGAAGGGTCGGTTCAGCTCAGCCGACATTTTCTGATTGATGGTGGGCTTCAGGCGATTCCAGTCGAAGGTCGCAATGATTATCCAGAGCACGACGATCAGCAGAACTATCGTCGCCAAAGTGATGGTTAAAACCTTTCTGGTTTTTGTCATGCCGTAAACGCTCCTGTTTTGCCTCACCTTTCATGACTATAGCTGAGGCTGACAGAAAGGACGGCAGATCAGGCCAGATTAAGTATCACTTCTTCAAGGGTGGACAGCGGGACGGGACGGGACAGGAAATAGCCCTGTGCCGCGTGTGCCGGGGATTGCTGGACGTCACGCCACTCCTCCAGGGTTTCAACCCCTTCCACAATCACGCCCTGGCAATAGCGGTTCATCAGCTGAATCAGCAGCTCGAACAGATTGCGTCCTTCCGGGGTTTTGCGCAGCATGATGAAGAGATCGCGGGCAACTTTGATGTAGTCATACCGCACTTCACTTAGCGCCGAGAAGTTCGCCATACCGGTACCGAAATCATCAAGCCACAGCGGACCAAACTCGCACAGTGAAGCAAAAGAGGAATCCTGCGGCAGCCGGATGTGCTCCACCAGCTCAAAGCGCAGCCACGGGATCCCTTCAATTTGCGCCATCAGCGACGGATCCTGACGCATCGCCAGCAGCGTCGGGCCGTCAACGTTCACCGATGCCAGGATCCCGTTATCGGTGAAGAAGGTACGTTTTGCCGTCAGCACCGCCAATTGCTCTTTGATAACGTCGATACGCTGACGCACAGCCACCTCTGCAAAATAGCGGTCCGGCGCGATACGTTGGCTGGGGTGATCCGGGTGGGTCACCACGGTCAGTACTTCGACCGCCATCAGAGAGCCATCGGTTTTGTAGATGGGCTGGTAAGTATAAGCACGCTCACACTCCAGCCAATAGCGCCGCTCCTGGAGGCCTTCAATGCCTGCATCGGGAATGCTTAGCCGCTGGATAACCTGCTTTAACTTCATCTCAGCTGTCCTGTAAAAGGGAAATCTATCGGAACTCGTCATTGGGTTATCGGCGCTTAAAGTGAGAACTTTATGTTCACCTTTGGCATTTTGCATTTCTGTACGCGGAGGATTGGAGCAGAACCGGCGTCAGTTCAAAAAAATAATGGAACGTTGTTTTAATATAGTTGACCCCTCCGCAGCCGCAGCGCACACTACCGCTAATTTTTCGATTTCGATAAGGCTTGACGACTATGTCTGAAAAAATTGCCGTCATTGGCGAATGCATGATTGAGCTGTCAGAGAAGGGCTCGCGGGTAAACCGTGGATTTGGCGGCGATACGCTCAATACCTCCGTATACATTGCCCGCCAGGTCGCGCAGGCTGATTTACAGGTGAGTTATGTCACCGCGCTCGGCACCGACAGCTTCAGCCAGCAGATGCTGGAAGCGTGGGAAAATGAAAGCGTCGACACACATTTGATTCAGCGCATGGCCGACCGCATGCCGGGCCTCTACTACATCGAAACCGATGACACCGGTGAGCGCACGTTCTACTACTGGCGCAACGAAGCGGCAGCGAAATTCTGGCTCGAAAGCGAACAGTCGGCGGCGATCTGCGAAGAGCTGGCGACCTTTGATTACCTCTATCTGAGCGGCATCAGCCTGGCGATTCTGAGCCCTGCCAGCCGTGCGAAGCTGTTCTCCCTGCTGCACGAATGCCGCGCCAACGGCGGAAAGGTCATTTTTGATAACAACTATCGTCCTCGCCTGTGGGCCAGTCGTGAAGAGACTCAGCAGACCTATCAGCAGATGCTGGCCTGCACCGATATCGCCTTCCTGACGCTGGATGACGAAGACGCGCTGTGGGGCGAGAAGCCGGTCGATGAAGTGATTGCCCGTACGCACGAAGCTGGCGTGAGCGAAGTTGTGGTTAAGCGCGGCGCAGAGTCTTGCCTGGTATCGCTGGCAGGCGAAAGCGTGGTGGAAGTTCCGGCGGTGAAATTGCCAAAAGAAAAAGTTGTGGATACCACCGCAGCGGGCGACTCCTTTAGCGCAGGGTATCTGGCGGTACGCCTGACCGGCGGTGATGCAGAAGCCGCCGCACAACGTGGGCACCTGACAGCCAGCACCGTGATCCAGTATCGCGGGGCGATCATTCCTCGTGAGGCAATGCCTGTCTGATTGCGGCATTTTGCCGGGCGGTACTGCGTTTGCCCGGCCTACAATAGCTCGTAGGCCCGGTCGGCGTTAGCGCCACCGGGCATTACTGACTTACTGAGCCGGCGGAATATCCGTCACGTCCTGACGATCTTCAGCCGCCGAGGTGGCCGGAGCCGCGGGTGGCACCATCAGCTTATCCCACGTCGCCTGCAACTCTTTCATGCTGTATTCCGGCTCGCCTTTCGGCTGCTGGAGGATGAGCGCCATATCCTGCGACAGCTGCTGGCGCAGATCCTGGTTCAGGCTCTCCACCGTCAGCGAGTTCAGGAACTCCTGGCGCAGCTTCTGATACTGCTCCGGTGCGATATCCACGACCTGGTTCTGCAAAGCACGCATGCGCTGGCTAATCAGCAAATTGGTGTCGGTACGGGCATAGGTCGCAAACAGCTTTTGCAGCTCCAGATTTTTCTGCGCAATCAGGGCATCAAACTCTTCTTTCGTCAGCCCTTCTTCACGCACTTTCGCGAGCTCCCGAGCCACCAGGCCAAGGTTCGCGTTCAGCTTATCGTTCGGGGAATCAACGTTGATCGCGCACTGGGCGCGCAGATAGAGTACGCGGCAGTCAAACCCGATGCCGATATCCTTGACGTTGCTTTTGCTCAGGTTCTGCTGCACGTGCCAGAACAGCGCCTCACGCGCCAGATCGGCACGCCAGTAGCGCTGCAGCGCAGCGGATTCACGAATGGGTGCCCACGAGGTGTCCCACATGATGGCCAGTCTGTCCTGCTGCACCGCGTCGGTCATGATGCTGACGGCTTTCGTCGGCAGCGGCGCCAGCGTCGGTACCACCGCAGGCGTTTCACGTTTGCCTTTCAGCTCACCGAAAATTTTATTGATTTGTTCGCCCACGGTGCGGCTGTCAACGTTGCCGACGATGATCAGCGTCATCGCATCCGGCGTGTACCATTTTTGGTAGAAACTTTTCAGCTGTTCGGCATCGACGGGCTGCTTCATCGGCTCAGACGGATCGTGGCCAAGCATCGTTGACCCCTTCAGGCGATAGCGCCACCAGCCCTCTTTCGGATCCTGCGGCCAGGTCACCACCATATCTTCACCACCGAGCGCATGGTTCACCGCTTCCGGGGTGATATTGAGTTTGCCGCTGGCGTCAGAGAGCCAGGTCAGCGCCTCTTTCAGCAGGTCATTGCGATTGTTCGGCAGGCTCAGGCTGAAAAGGGTGTAATCGTAAGAGACGATGGCGGGCGGCATCGGATGCTGGGGATCGATGCCCTGCTGCCACAGCGAACGAGCCTGCATCGTCGGCAAACTGCCGCTCTGCGTCAGCGCAAGACGCGGGATAAAGTGGCTGTAGCCCGCCTGCGGCGTCATTTCGCTCAGTGAACCGTTGTTCACCTGGAGACGGACTTCAATTCTGTCACTCGGGCGCTGCGGCGTGGCTAAAACCTGCCACTGAAAACCGTTCGCCAGTGTTCCCTGTTGCCATGCCGGGTCCGGCTGGAGCGCTTCTGCTTGCGCATAGCCCACGGCTGCCATCATCAGCATACCGCCCGCTATGAGTCGAATTTTTGTGCCCTGCATGTAAACCCCTGAATCAACAATCCTGGTTATATACCCGAACGATCTCGGGTAATAAAAAAACTCATGCGCATTTTGATGAGCTAAATACGTCGTTTAGACCGTGTAAAAGATGAAATGTCACACGTTCTACGAAAAATATGGTCAATTATGCGCAGGAGCCCGTAGTCCATCAAGTGACTACGGGCAGATATGAAGGATAAGTTGCGGGATTATTGGGAAATTTCTTGTGCTTTCTCAGCGGGAATGCGGTTATTGAGCGTGTCGTCCAGCTTCTTCGAATCCAGCTCTTTCACCCATTTGGCCACCACGATAGTCGCCACGCCATTGCCGACCAGGTTGGTCAGCGCGCGCGCTTCTGACATGAATCGGTCAATGCCCAGAATCAACGCCAGGCCCGCCACCGGCAGATGGCCCACTGCGGAAATCGTCGCGGCCAGCACGATAAAGCCGCTGCCCGTCACCCCGGCGGCTCCCTTAGAAGAGAGCAGGAGCACCACAAGCAGCGTGATCTGATGGAAAATATCCATGTGGCTGTTGGTGGCCTGGGCGATAAACACCGCCGCCATCGTCAGGTAGATAGAGGTTCCGTCGAGGTTAAACGAGTAACCCGTCGGGATCACCAGCCCGACGACCGATTTACGGCAGCCAAGCTTTTCCATCTTATCAAGCATGCGCGGCAGCGCAGATTCGGAAGAGGACGTACCCAGCACGATCAGGAGCTCTTCGCGGATGTAGCGGATGAACTTAAAGATGTTAAAGCCGGTCGCCCGGGCAATGGAACCCAGCACCAGCACCACGAACAGGATACAGGTGATATAGAAGCAGATAATCAGCTGGCCGAGCTGCACCAGCGTGCCGACGCCATATTTGCCGATGGTGAACGCCATCGCGCCAAAAGCGCCAATCGGGGCCAGACGCATAATCATGTTGATGATGCCGAAGATGACCTGCGAGAAGCTTTCAATCACGTTGAAAATCAGCTGGCCTTTGTTACCCAGACGATGCAGGGCAAAGCCGAACATCACCGCAAACAGCAGGACCTGAAGGATATTGCCGCTGGCAAACGCACCGATCACGCTCGACGGGATCACATCCAGCAGGAAGGCGACGACGCCCTGATCTTTTGCCTGCTCGGCGTAGACCGCCACCGCATGCGCATCCAGCGTCGCCGGGTCGACGTTCATGCCCGCACCCGGCTGCACGACGTTGACGATAATCAGGCCGATAATCAGCGCCAGCGTGCTGACCACTTCAAAATAGAGCAGCGCCACCGCGCCGGTACGGCCGACGGCTTTCATGCTCTCCATCCCTGCAATGCCGGTGACGACGGTACAGAAGATAACGGGAGCGATAACCATTTTGATGAGCTTAACGAAGGCGTCGCCAAGCGGCTTCATTTGCGCGCCCAGTTCCGGGTAGTAGTGGCCGAGCAGAATACCGATTGCAATCGCCGTCAGGACCTGGAAATAGAGGCTTTTAAACAGAGAGGTTTTCATAGGATGTCCTTAAGATAAAACCACAGGCTAAGTAGGGTTTTTATTCGCCTGCGGCTTTAAAATAACATCCAGTAAACAATGCAGAAACAAATCATGCAGCAAATGTTAAAAACTTTGAGCTGGCTCGCGCAAGCGCGCAACGCAATTACGCGCTTGCATCATCCGTCCGGGAAGATGAGAGCCAGGTCTCTTCAAACACATCCGGCGCCGTTGCGCGGCCAAACAGGAAGCCCTGAGCAACGTCCACGCCGGCTGACTTCAGCCACGCCAGCTGGGCCTGCGTTTCCACACCTTCCGCCACAATACTCAGATTCAGGCTACGGGCCAGCTGAATAATTGCCGATACCATGCTGGTGTCATCCGGCAGCGACTCAACGAAGATTTTATCGATTTTGAGGATATCCACCGGCAGCGACTTCATATGCTGAAGATGGCGCAGCCCCGCGTAGCCCATGCCAAAATCATCCAGCGCAATCCGTACCCCGGCGTTTCGCAGCGGGCGCAGAATGGCAACGGCAGCTTTCGGATCGTCAATACGACGGCTTTCAGTGACTTCAAGCACCAGGGTGCCTCGCGCGATGCGATAGCGATTCAGCAGCTCAAGCATATCGGCTACCATATCCTGATGCAGCAGCTGCAGGGCCGAGAGGTTCACCGACAGCGGCAGCATAATGCCGCGGCTCTGCCACGCTGCCAGCTGGCGGCACGCCTCTTCCAGCACCCAGTAGCCGATGGTGACCATCAGTCCACAGGATTCGATGCGCTCAATCAAATCGGGCGGGAGTTCCCAACTGCCGTCCGCCTGGCGCAGACGCAGCAGCGCTTCGGCGCTGGACACCTTGCCGCTGGTGATATCAATCTGCGGCTGCAGCCACACGGCAAACTGCTGATTGTCGAGGGCGGAAAGAATATCGCTCTCTTCGGTCAGCCGCTGCTGCGCTTTTTCCATCTGCGCGGGATCGAAAAATTCAATTTGATTTTTACCCTTGCGACGGGCGGTAAAGGCGGCAGAAATGGCCCGACGATAGAGCTGCTCAGCGCTCAGGTCGCCGTGAAACAACGCGATCCCGATGCTGGCGCTTGGGCGCAGCTGAATGCCCTGTAACGGCAGACGCTCATTTACGATAGTGAGTACTTGCTGACCTAATGTAATCGCATGCCAGGGTTCTTTCACGCCGTGCGCCAGAATCGCGAAGTCATAGGCGCTGACCTGCGCCAGCACCATGCGCGGCGAAATCACTGATTTAAGTTTTTCCGCCAGCGTCAGCAGCAGCATCTCGCGCTGGCTCTCCTGCAGCACGCCCGCGGTGTCCTGCAAGGTTTCACAGGCAACGATCATCAGCGCAGTAGTTTCTTTATGAGCGACTGTCTGCTCAAGCAGCGCCAGCAAAAACGCTTTGTTCGGCAGATGCGAAACCGGAGAGCGCGTGGAATGGCTGAGCAGCTCTTCGTGCTGTCGCAGAATGATTTGCTGATTGCGGTTATAGCTGCGCGCAAGCATGCCCAGCTCATCATCATGATGCAGGCGCGGCACCGTCAGCTGATGACTGACACGCTCCTGCGGCGGAACATCATTCAGCTCGCGGGTCAGCGCGCGCAGTGGCCTTACGATTAGCCGGTTGATGCACCAGGTGATGGCCACGGTCAACATCAACACTAAAAGTAAGTAAGCAGTCACTAACGTCGCAAGGGCGCTCATGACGAATTTGTAAGAGCGATAAGAGTCCGACTGTAGCACCAGATAGGCCAGCGGCTGCGGGTTGGCCGGGCGCTCCAGCGAATAGAGGGGCAGAGAAATTTGCACCGGCAGCTCGAACAGGCGAGTCACCATCACCGGCACCGGGCGCTCTTCCATAAAGCGCATCCGCAGCGCCTGGAACTGGTTCGGCAGCACGACGTCGGCGCGGCTCACGATCCCGGCGGGCTTAATTCGGCCCAAAATCATTTCGGCTTCGGGGATCTCGCCTTTCAGGATGGCGGCCGAGAGCGGCTCGCGGACGGCGCGGGCGACGCTTTCCAGCTGAGTGGCAGTGGCATAACGGTTTTGTTGCACAAAATGGAACATCAAAATGGAACAAAAGACGAACACGAACACCATGGTGACAGCTGCCACCATGGCCATTTGTTTAATTGTGAGTGAGCGACTGACGCGCAAATGAACTCTCCCCAGAGTAAAACCACGCCCTCAGGCGCATCACGATAACGCCGGGTTAGCATAGTTAAGCCCGGCGTTACGTGATTTTCGGCACATTATACGCTAAGAGACTGCTCATCGGGATGGCAGAAAACGTATTTAAGGCGAATCTGTTTACCAGTCCGCGTAAGGGATTAACGGCTGCGGCGGGAGATCCATATCCCCCTGCCAGCCCGCGGCAGAATAACGCACATACAGTAACGCATGGCTTGGGGTGTAATCCTTCGCCTGCTGAATATCTATCGCCGCGCCGACAAACCAGTTCGACGTCACGCGCCGCTCGATAAGCGCGTGGGCCGTGTAGCCGGTGCCGCTACTGCTGCTGCCTTCATCCACGATGTTGCCGCCTTCAAAATTGGCGGGCAGCAGGTTTTGCAGCGGATAACGCGCCTGGGCGTTGGTCTTCGAGTGTGACCATGATACCGAACCGCCAAGCTCCCAGGACCAGTTTTCCGTACGCTGACGCCAGTTCACCGGTACCGCAAACGACAGATACTGCTGCGGGCTGTAATACCCACCCTGGCCGAGCGTGTAGCCGCTGAGGTCTTTGTCGTAGTGCCAGATCATGTTGCTCAGGCCGACGGTGACCCGGCGATCGTTTTCGTTGATGACTTTGTAGTAATACCCCGCCATCCAGCGAGCGCGCCAGTTATCTTCCACGTTTTTACCGGTCAGCGTGTCGGCGCTTAAGGAAGCCCAGACGCCGTTGGCTTCGCCTTTGTCGTAGCTCAGGCTGACGCCGCCGCCATTGGCGCGCACGCCGCCCCAGGTAGTGCCGGTATTAGGATCTTTCTGCCCGCCAAACGCCAGCAGCGAGCTGGAGATCGGACGGCGGTGGCCTTCCAGCGTATAGCCGAGGGAGCCAATGCTGTCGCTGTAGCTCAGGCCGCCGACCACATCGACCACGTCGAAGCCCATCGGCGTGGTGCCGATATCCATGTTCCAGGTATCGTTGCGCCAGCCTACTGCAACGCTCGCGCCCCTGTCGCTCTGGCTCTTGTCGCCGCCAAAACAGGTCAGTTCAGAACAGGTACCCCACTTCGGCGAATAGCCGCCGCCGCTTTCGGTAGAGAAATTCCCGGCGTTCATGTTGACGTAATCGCTGCGGAAGAACATCCGGCCATCCGCCAGCGGCGCGTCCACCTGAAGCAGGGTGGTGTGCGCTTTGAGATCCGAATAGCCGCCGGTACCGCTGGAGCCCCAGTAGTTGTGCTCCAGGGTCACGTTCACGTCCTGCTGACGATAGAGATCGGCGGCATCGCTGCGCACGCCGCGCTTAAGCCAGTCGTCTTTTGGGTCGTTGCGGGTCAGGCGGGTAAAGCTGTCGTTATCCTGAGGTCGGGTTGGCGTGATGCCAGCGGCAACCATTGCATCTTTATAGCCTTCCAGCGCCCGCTGAGGATCGCCGCTCCCGACCTGGAAACGCGCATTATCGCGCAGCACCAGCGCATTCTCCATGGAGGCGGGTTGCGCTTTGGCCTGCGGCACAATGCTGTTGAAGATTTGCTGTGCTTTCGCATTATCGCCAACGCTGGCATTCACCATTGCCATGCGGCGCTGCGTGTTGAGAGATGGCGTCTCATTCGCGGCAGGGATTTTAATGTGGGCCAGTTGTTCACGAGCCGCAACCTGATTGCCATCGGCGGCATACACTTCTGCAAGGCCAAGACGAGCATCGTCGTTAGTGGCCTCTTTCGCCAGTACCGCGCTGTACTGAGTGACGGCGGTGCCCGTATCGCCGCGCTGCTGCGCCCAGTCCGCCAGCGTCAAATCAAACCGCGTGGACGGAGGCTGCTGTTTCAGCAGAGCAATCGCCCGCTCTTCATGGCCGTTATCCCGTAAAAGGTTGGCTTTTTGCAGGATCCGATCGGCCTGTAACCGGTTGTCCAGCTCCCGAATGTTATCGTTCCACTGGCTCTTCGGAAGCCGGTTGAGATGCGACAGCGCAGCCATATCCTGCCCGTTGCCGGAAAGATACAGGCTGTACGCATAGACCTGATCCGGATCGCCCGATTTCTGCCTCGCCAGATTCAGCATTAAATTATCCGCTTCGCTGCGCTGCCCGGCGCTGGCGAGATCTTTTGCCAGGCGATACGTTACCCACACATCGCCGGGGTTGAGGGCCAGCCGACGACGCTGAATTTCCGCCGCCTGCGCCCAGCGTCCCTGGCTTTCCAGCGCTTCAGCCTGCTGCGACAGGCGGTCATTAGTGAGGCTGCGCTCGATATCGTCAATGCTTTTACGCTGGCTGGCGGAAAGCCCGTTAATAAACGCCGTCGCCTTTTCCGGCGACTCGCCGCGATAAATATTCGCCAGGCCACGCACCGCGCTGCTGTTGGTACGGTCCAGGCGCAAAGCCTGCTGGTAGTAGCGCTCGGCCGAAGCGCTGTCTTTGCGCGCCATCGCCACATCGCCAAGCCCCAGCACCGCGTAGCTGTTGCTGCCGTCCACGCGCTGCGCCTGCTGATAAAAACGCTGTGCCTGATCGAGATGATTTGTTTTGAGCGCCGCATCGCCTTTGCGAATCAGCGGCCAGACGATTTGCCAGGCCTGCGGCTTGCTGGCTTCCACTTTCGCCACTTCTGCGGCTTTCGCCTGCTGCTGCGCTTTGGCATGGAACACCGGATCGGCGAGCTGTTTTTGCTGATCCGCAAGCTGCCCGCGCGCTTCGTCGGCCAGGTCGCCGGTGGTGAAGAGCGTCAGAAAACGCTGGAGGGATTTCACGCTGGCGTCGCTGACCGGCTGGTTTTTGATTTGATCGTACCAGATGTCTGCCGCCGTGCCGCGCCCGGCGTTAGACTTCGCCATCTGCTCAAGCACTGTGTAGCCTTCGTCGTTGCGATTATCTCTGAACAGCATTTTGGCAAGCGTCGTCTGTAGCTGGACGTTGCCCGGCGATCGGGCATTCAGGGCTTTGAGTTTATTGACCGCTTCGTTATGGCGGGCCGGCAAACCCGCCACCGCCGTCCAGTACTCGACGGCCAAATCGCCATCCGGCGGCGTGCCGTTGAACAGCTTGTCATACAGCGCGATCCCCTCAGGGATATGCCCGGTTGTGACCTGCAAACGCGCCTGCTGCAGCGCCTGACGGCCATCACCGCTGGATATCTGCATCTCGCTCAGCGAGGTTTTATAGGCATCAGAATCCGGCGCGAGGGTTTTGAGACGATCGAGCTGCTTTTTCGCGCCCGCGGTATCGCCCTGGCGCAGCTCATAGCGCATGCGGGCGGCAATCACCTGCGGGTCATCCGGCGCAATCAGCTCAAGACGGTAGAGCGACTGGCGCACCAAATCGTCACGTTTAGCCGCCTCGCCAAGACGTACCTGGTTCAGCAGCTGCTGTTGCGCCGACGAATCGGCGTGCGCCAGGGGCATCAGCGTCATGCCGAGCGAAAGGCTGAGTAAACTTAATGAGAACTTACGCATTCCTGGCCCCAGTCAGGTAGAAGTTCACCGCGGGCGGTGAAACGAAAACGATGTTGATCCCATCCTTGCCCGAACAGGGTCAGAACATAGCTGTAATAGGCGTCATTGCCGGGGAAACGATCGGCGACACGCTGGCGTTGTACCGCCTGGGCATCGCGATTTTGCAGAAACGGCAGCAGCGAGGCAGAGAAGCCCACCGGGCCGTTGCCCTCCATCTTCCCGGTGGCAATATCAATTTTTTCAGGCGGTAGCCCCGCCTTTTCTGTTTGGGTCGCCATCGGCCTGAACTTCGCCAGCAGCCGCGCCTTGTGCGGATCGGCATCATTAAGCATGCCGGTCCACAGATAAACGCGGATGGCGTCATAGCTGCCAACAAGCGTCTTGTCCTGCTTCAGCTGCCAGCCTTTTTTCTTGTCAAAGCGCACCCAGTTGGGCGAGTAGCCTTTCGGTGCGGTTTCCAGCAGCAGGCGTAAATTGGTGGCCTGCAGCGCATTCCACGGCGCGCCGAAGCGTACGAAGTAGCTGGCAAGCTGCGGCGGAAGATAGCTGGGATTGAAGCGCCAGCCCGCGTCATCCGCGAAGCCGACCTTGCCCGGCAGCAGCATTGAACCCAGCCCCGGCACCTTCACCACTTCTTCACTGGCAATACGCGACAGCAGCGCTTTGCCGGTCGCGGTGTAGTCCGGCATCTTCCACAGGCGGCCTGCTTCCAGCAGCGACCAGGCAATCCAGACGTCGGCGTCAGACGCGGAATTGCCGTCGAGCACCGTCCAGCTGTCGTTCCCTTTTTTGCCCCACAGCCAGCCGGGCAGACGCGCTTTTAAATCGCCCTCCGCCAGATTGTTCTGCGTCCAGTTGAACAGCGAGGCGAACGCCTCACGATCGTTGGCGGCCAGGGCAAAGAACAGCGCGTAGCTCTGCCCTTCCGAAGTGGTAATTTTGCGGGCGTCGCTCGGGTCAATCACCCGGCCGCCGTCGCTGATATAATCCTGTTTAAACTGCTCCCACGCGGGCCAGTCGCAGGCGGCTGAGGCCTGCAACGTAGCCAGCAGAAGTAGCGCGAGGGATCCCTGGCGTACGCCTTTCATCATCTTTTACTCATCATCCGGATCCAGGCGGCGGCGGCTCAGGATACGCAGCAGTCGCCACAGCACCCACGCCAGCAGCACAACGCTCAGCGCCGCAAGAATGGACAATAAAATCGGGTGGTTGGAGAGCGCAAACCACACGCGCTCATACCACGGCAGATGGCCAACGTAATAGACATCGCCCACGCGCAGACTGTTCACACCGGACTCACGAATCACCGAAACGGAGCCAAACATCGCCGCACGCTTGCCGCTGTCGTTCAGTGCATCGTTCAACAGCTCAAAGCCGCGCGGGCTGTCGGCCATCAGGGCGATGACGCTGCGCTGATCGTGGTACGGCGACTGGAAGCCAACGATCGCGGCCATCGGGCCTTTCGAACTGACGGTAGCCTGCGCCATCGGCTGACGTTCGTCATCGTCGAGCCTTACCGAGGCCAGCTCGTTATGCCGCTGCGGCGTTTTCACCCAGCTCTGGGTAGCATTGACCAGCAGGTCGATATGGCGGTCGTCTTTCAGTTTTTCCGGGATCTTACCGATGAGCAGGATGTCTGCATCATGCTTTTGCATCTCGACAGGATCGTCGGTCAGCTTCAGGTTTGCGCCGGTCAGACCGACCTGGCCGCCGATGGTTGCTACGGTGTCCAGCATCGTGCTGACCTGGCCCTGCGTCGGATCCTTCGGCATCACGATGAGCGTATCGGAGAGATCCGCCATGCGGCTGAACGGGAAGCCCGCGTTGGCAAACGAACGCAGATCCGGCATCGCCAGGAAGTGATAGTAGTCAGAAAAATCGATCGTGGAATCGTCACCAATTACTACGTTATTTTTCACCGGCTGGAAGGTTATACAGTTCTCAATGGTTCCGCCGGGCATCGGGTTCATGTACTGGAAGTCGAAGCGCAGCTGGTTGGCGGCCCCCAGGCGCAGCGCCGGGATCGATACTTCATTTTTGCCGTCCAGCAGCCCCTGCACAATCGGCAGACGCAGCAGCAGGCCCTTCGTTTCATCGCTGCTGCTCAGGTTATACGACTGCAGGAACTGGTTATTGAGGTTGATATCCATCCGCGAGCTGTCTTTGATAGCCGGCTGGGTGTAGCGATATTTCAGATCCATATCGATGCCGTTGCTGCGCATCAGATAGAGATCCGGTGGCAGATTTAACGACAGGGTGATCGACGCCGGTTCAAGCCCGCTGGACTGCAGCTGCTGATCGTAAGTTTTCAGTTCGCCGAAGGTGACCGGGCGGTCGGTGCGCACCCAGTTCGGCGCATCGTAGGGTTTACGCGCCAGCAGCGACTTCACTTCGTCGACGGTGACGGTGTCGCCACGGAACAGAATATTACCCGCCGCAATACCTTCCGCCGCCTGGAGCAGGTCTTTGTCGTCACGCCCGAAAATCACCAGCAGCTTCAGATATGGCTTTTCAGGGTTGTTAATCATCTGGATGGTTGGAGCCTGCACCTGCGGATAATCACGCAGGAAGTCCGGGCGCTTATCGTTGGTGGCGAAGACGATGGCGTTTCTGTCCGGCAGCTGGTTATACAGCACCGGGAACGTCTGCCCGCGCCAGCCTGCTCGTGCGCCAAACCAGGAGGCGATGACCGCCGCGGCTTTTTGCTGAGTGCTGTCAGGCGCGCCTGCAAAGACCATCGGGAGATTGAGCTGGCGATTGTCGCGGGCGTCGAAAAACGGGATCGGGAAGTGGGACAGGTCGTTTTTCACGTCCAGCTGCTGGAGGGTCAAATCCAGCGAGGTGTTACGCGCCACATCCAGCCACAGCGTGGTGCTGGCCGGGTTTTCACATACGTCGCGGTAGTGGCCGACAAACTCCAGCCGCACGGTGTTCAGGTCGGTAATGTAGAGCGGATCGACCGGCACCTGAGCCATCACTTTTTTGCCCAGCTGCTCTTTGGTGACAGGCAGGACACCCATCAACTCTTCGTTGAGATAAACCTTCAACTGCGACTGCACCGGCAGCAACGATGGCGATGGCGTATAGACGAGGTTCAGCAGCGCTTTCGACACCACCTCATCGCTGCGGGTGCCAAACTGCACCGAACCGGTTGGGTTTGAGCCTCTCAGCACCATGCTGCCCGGCGCGGGCGCAATCTGCGCAAAGCTGAGCTTCACGTCCCGCGACGGAGAGCTTTCAACCACCGCAGGTGCGGTAGCGGCGTCAGCATTGACCGCCGCAGGGTCGGTAATAGTGGGGTCGACCGTCGCGGGGGTCGCCACCGTAGTTTCAGAGAAGGTAGTCACGGGGACCAAAGCGCTCATGCCCACAGCCGCTGCGCACATCCAGGAAAGTTTTCTTTTCATCGTATAGTCATCATTGTTGAGCCAGTGCCGGTTCACGGAGTGTCGTTACCGCGCTGCGCTCCGGGCGACGCGGTATGAAAGAGACAATCCAGGCGACGAGAGAGAGAAGCGATCGGAAGATAAATTTCACCGAAGGCGGCGCGAACTCCGCAAGGTGGCGATAGCCACGGAACCCCAGTTTCAAAATGTCCAGCATGCTTTCCAGCGGTTTGTCTTCCGGATAGCTGTCCTGCCACAGCGCCCAGGTATCGGCGCGGGCGAACGTACACTGAACAAAATCAATATGCTGCTGCGTCGACATCGGCAGCAGCTTCAGGCCAACTTCGCTACCGAATACACGAGTGACCTGCATCGGGAAGGCGTACTCCTGCTGGCCGCGTTTGAGCAGCAGGCTGACGTTCTGTCCTTCCAGCACCTGCGCCTTACCGTTAATTTTCAGGCCGACGCCGCCGTCAGAAAAATCATGCAGCGTACAGGAGAAGAGATGTCCGTCTTCGCGGGCAATCGCCGCCGGCATTCTCATCTCGACGCGGTGGGAACGACGCACCTGTTTGCTTTCCACGGACACCGCCACCGCGCCGCCGAGGATAATCAGGTTATAGAACACCCACACGATACTGACCCAGACGGTCAAAATTTCATTCTCAGGACCGGTAAAATAACGCCAGATGCCCATGGCTACGCCAACCAGGTTGAGGATAACCAGCAGGAGATAGGGCCGTGAAATCACCCAGTCGACATACTCCTCTTTCACCAGGCCGCCCTTCGCCGTCACGTTAAAAGTGCCGATTTTCGGGTTAATCAACGCCACAATGGTCGGCGGCGCGATGTACCAGGCCAGTACGGTTTCGTAGATTTCACTCCAGAACGAGTGGCGGTATTTGCCCTGAATCTTCGAGTTGGTGAGGCTCGCATGAATCATGTGCGGCAGGACGAAAAGAGCAATCATCAGCGCCGGTGCGTAAATGATGTAGGCATGCAGCAGCAGAAACGCCAGCGGCGCGGTCAGGAAGATAAGCCGCGGCACGCCGGAGAGGAAGTGGAGCATGGCGTTGGCATAGCAGAGGCGCTGTGGCCACTTCAGGCCTTTACCAAACAGCGGGTTATCCATACGGAAAATTTGCACCATCCCGCGCGCCCAGCGAATACGCTGGCCAATGTGTGCTGACAGGCTTTCTGTCGCCAGCCCCGCCGCCTGTGGAATACGCATGTAGGCAGAGGTATAGCCACGACGGTGTAAACGCAGCGACGTGTGCGCATCTTCGGTAACAGTCTCCACGGCGATACCACCGACTTCATCCAGCGGCCCACGGCGGATCACCGCGCAGGAACCACAGAAGAACGTCGCATCCCACATGTCATTGCCGTCCTGCACCAGGCCGTAGAACAACGTGCCTTCGTTGGGCGTTTTACGGAAGCGCCCGAGGTTACGTTCAAACGGATCGGGAGAGAAAAAGTGATGCGGCGTCTGCATGACGCCCAGTTTTTTGTCCTTCAGGAACCAGCCGACGGTCATTTGCAGGAAGGAGCGCGTCGGCACGTGGTCACAGTCGAAGATGGAAACAAGCTCCCCTTTCGCCAGCTTCAGCGCGTTATTGATGTTGCCTGCTTTTGCATGCTCATGGGTCGTTCGCGCAACGTATTCCACTTCAACGTCTTTGGCGAACTGGCGAAACTCTTCACGCCCACCGTCGTCGAGGATCCAGATTTTGAGTTTGTCTTTCGGCCAGTCAATCCCGAGCGACGCGTACACGGTGTTTTTCACCACGTTCAGGTCTTCGTTATAGGTCGGGATGAAGATATCCACCGACGGCCAAAGCGCCATGTCTTTCGGCAGCGGCACCGGCATGCGGTTCAGCGGCCAGATAACCTGGAAATACCCGAGCACCAGCACTATCCAGGCGTAAGTCTCGGCGAACAGCAGAGTCAGGCCGCACACCAGGCTCACGGGGTCATTCCAGTTCAGCGTCGAGGTGTAGCGCCACCAGATGTAGCGGCAGGAGACCGTAAGCGACAGCACCACCAGCATCAGCGCCGAGAAGCGCCCCGGCATCCGGCGTACCAGCAGCGCCACGCCCCACAGCAGCAGCAGGAAGATAAACTGCGACAGCGGGTTAAACGGCTGCGTCACGCAGACCAACGCCAGCAGCAGTGAACAGAACACCACAACCCCAAGAATGATTTTTCGCGTTTTTGGGTTGACGTGCGCCAGCTCTTTTTTATGGTCAAGGTGGGCAGTTTTCTTGCTCATCCTTTCAGGCAAATCTTCCATCCATTGATGGTAGCGCCCACGCGCGCTGGTCATGGTTTTCAGCCTTTTCCAGTCGACATTTTTCTTCTCGTCAACGGGCCGGGTCACCACCAGCCACAGGCTTTGCAACAGATAGCGCAGCGGGTCGAGAGGCCGCGGGCGATGGGCGTTAATGTGCGGATAAAATGCGGCATGGTTTGCACGAATGCGCTGCCAGCGCGGGAGTTCCAGGGGGAGGAAGATCCAGGCCAGTGCCACCCACAGGCAGCCCATCGTCGCCGCGAGCCACGAGGCTTTATGTTGACGGTAGTCAAGGTAACGCGCACGCAACCGCGCCCCGGCTTCAGGGGCCAGCAGCAGAGCGGTGAGGCGAATCATGTTGTCTGCTCCACGCCTGCATGCATGCCGGCATAGTGCATCAGGCACCAGTTAGCGAGTGTGACGACCTCTTCCGCCGCCAGAGCATCGCTGCGATATTCACCCAGCGGCTGCTTCGCAGCCAGGCATTCGGCAATGGCTTCATCCCGATGAACGACCACCGGCAGCATGCGCGGCTGGCTCTGGAGCCAGATACGGTACAGGTCATCCTGAATATGGCTACCGATACGCAAATCGTTGATAAGAATGTGCCCGTGTTTAGGTAACGCCTGCTGATGCAGGCGAATATGGGCGTTGGCATCTGGATTAACGATCGTCAGTACGTGCTGACAGGCTTCGACGAGCGGCGGCGTCCATGGCGTCACTTCATGAGGCAGGTCGATGAGTAACCACTGATGCGGGCGCTGTTTTTGCAGCGTCCGCACAATCTCTGCAGCCTGGTTCAGCGGGGACAAAAGAGGGATATTTACGCGTTCCGTAACAGATAGCTGACCAAAAGGGAGAAAATCGAGCTGAGAAGTGTACCCCATCCCCGTATCACGCCACTCTTTATTGTCTAAAAGCGCACGCGCCCAGCCGTCGCGATGGGCAATATCATCGTTGAAAAAAAAGCGCAGCATGTTGTCCGGGCAGGCATCCATCACGATGACGGACTCGCCAAGCATCTGTAGTGCCCAGCCAAGCGCGGCGGTCAGCGACGTCGTTCCCGTGCCGCCTCGCAGGCCCTGCAAACCCAAAATGGCCATTCTGGCTTCCTTATTTTTGTTCCGCAAACTCTGCCAGCAATGGCCAACGCTTGAATGCGGCGGCGAGGTGCTCGCGTTGGGAAATATCGGTGTAATCTATTTCAGGCAATGAAAATGCCCGACTTAAAGCCAAAAAATCATTTTGGAAGGTGTAACCAGGCGTAGTATCTGACGGTGTCCGGAGTTCATTTTCAGACATATCATTGACCCTTTATCGGACAGTACTTGGATAAACGTGGCGGACATTTCCCGGACTCAAGAAACCAAAACACGAGTTCACCTTTTAGATACACTATGTCCGACCAGGAAATTCGTTTACATGCTAAATCTGTTACTCTTTAATTTCAATGTTAGGTTTAATCTGACCCTTTTGCTAGTAAACTAATAGATAGCCATATTTGCACACGAGGGACACCGTGGACCCTGTATTTTCACTTGGAATCCAGTCCTTATGGGACGAAGTCAGTCATATGCCGCTGGGTGGCGTGTGGTGGATTAATGTTGAACGTCGCGAAGATGCCGTGAACCTGATGAATCAGACGATTTCGGCACAGCCTTCTGCCGCCAAAATCGCCGCGATTACAATGGGGGAAAAGCCGCACAAGATAGTAAAACTAAATGCATCTCACGGTCCTGAAAAAATACGTCTTTTCAACATGCCAAAAAATGAAAGTGGTCTATACTCGCTACGCCGGGATCTACTTTGTTCATTAGATCCGACAGGATATTTATTTATCCTTCTGTGCTCCAATGATGTCTGGCAGAATATCGGGCCAGAGAAAATCAAGAAATGGCTAAATAATGCCCAGAGCTGGGCCAAATACTATCGTTGCTCGTTACTTCTTTTAAATCCCGGTAACAATACAGACTCACAACTTTCACTATTGATGGCGGAATATCAATCTCTCGCCGGTCTCGCCAGTCTGCGTTTTCAGGGCGACAGCCATCTTTTCGACATCGCTTTCTGGACCAATGAAAAAGGCGTCAGTGCTCGCCAGCAGCTTGAGGTGAGCTATAAGGGAAACACCTGGCAGCTGGCGGAACAGCAAGAGGCCGTCGTTCAGCCACGCAGCGATGAGAAAGATGTGCTCTCGACCAATAGCGCGCTCGAAGGCGCACCGCCGCTGTCCGAATACTGGTCCGTCTTTGACACCAACGATGCCGTCTTCAACGCCGCCCGCTCCGCTCAGGCCGCTACCGTCATTTTCACCGTGGAGCAGACCAGCCAGATAGAACAGCTGGCGCACGATATTCACACCCTGCGCCGCCAGCGCGGCAGCGCCATGAAAATTGTGGTGCGAGAAATTACCGCAAGCCTGCGCGCTACGGATGAACGCCTGCTGCTTGGCTGCGGCGCAAACCTGGTCATCCCCTGGAACGCCCCTCTCTCGCGCTGCCTGACGCTGATTGAAAGCGTGCAGAAGCAGCAGTTCCAGCGCCACGTACCGGACGAAATCAGCACGCTGCTGGCAATGACTCAGCCGCTGAAACTGCGTGGCTATCAAAAATGGGACACCTTCTGCCAGGCCGTGCACAACATCATGAACAATCCACTGCTGCCTGCCGATAATAAAGGGGTGATGGTGGCGCTGCGCCCCGTGCCGGGCCTGCGCGTCGAACAGGCGCTGACGCTATGCCGCCCCAACCGCGTCGGCGACATCATGACCATTGGCGACAACCGGCTGGTGATGTTCTTAACCTTCTGCCGCATTAACGATCTGGACACCGCCCTGAACCACATTTTCCCCTTGCCGACGGGCGATATTTTCTCCAATCGCGTGATCTGGTTCGAGGATAAACAGATCACCGCAGAAATTGTTCAGATGCGGGCGGTCACCGCCGATCGCTGGACTGCGCCACTGCCGCTAACAACCGAAAAGAACACCGTAGTGAACGCCATCCACAATGGCCGCAGCTGGCGGCGCTACCCGGAACCACGACGCCTGGCTGATGCGCAAGGAGAAGAGCCCATATGATGTCAATTACTGATATTATTCAATTGGTTATATTATGTGCCCTGATCTTTTTCCCGCTGGGATATATGGCACGTCATTTCCTGCGTCGCATTGAAACCACCCTCCGGTTGATGTTTTTCAGACCCCGTTACGTTAAACCGGCAGGCATTTTGCGCCGGGAAGTAAACGCCAAGGCAAAACAAAACGATGACTAACCCAACTCACACCGCCGTTTCCCCGTCGCCATTCTGGCAATACTGGCGCGGCCTTTCCGGCTGGAACTTCTACTTTCTGGCAAAGTTCGGCCTGCTGTGGGCGGGCTATCTCAATTTTCACGCCATGCAGAACCTGGTATTTATGGCGTTCCTGCTGCTGCCAATCCCCAACAGCAAGCTGCACAAGCTCCGCCACTGGATTGCCATTCCGATAGGCTTCGCCCTCTTCTGGCATGACACCTGGCTGCCCGGCCCGGAAAGTATCCTGAGCCAGGGTTCGGAGGTCGCGGGCTTCAGCATGGGGTATCTCGTTGATCTGGTGACTCGCTTTATCAACTGGCAGATGGTCGGGCTGTTCTTCGTACTGCTGGTCGCCTGGCTGTTTTTATCCCAGTGGGTGCGCATCACGGTGTTTACCGTGCTGATCATGGTCTGGCTTAACTTCATCACGCTTGTCGGCCCGAGCTTTACGCTGTTCCCCGGGGGTCAACCAACCGGCACCGTAACGACCTCAGGCGCGACCGCGGCAGCCACCGTCGCAACGGCCAACGCCAAACCGGTGGTTGGCGATATCCCGGCGCAAACCGCCCCGCCAACGTCAGCTAACCTGAACGCCTGGCTTTCGAGCTTCTATGCGGCAGAGCAGAAGCGGCAGACCCCCTTCCCGGCCTCGCTGCCCGCTGATGCGCAACCCTTTGAGCTGCTGGTGATTAACATCTGCTCCCTCTCCTGGGATGACATCGAAGCCGCAGGCCTGATGCAGCACCCGCTGTGGTCGCACTTCGATATCGTATTCAAAAACTTTAACTCTGCGACCTCCTACAGCGGCCCGGCGGCGATTCGTCTGCTGCGCGCAAGCTGCGGTCAGGCGTCGCATACCGATCTCTACTCTCCGGCGAGCAAGCAGTGCTACCTGTTCGATAACCTCGCGGCGCTGGGCTTTAAAACGCAGCTGATGCTCGGCCACAACGGCGTGTTCGGCGACTTCCTGAAAGAGATGCGCAACTACGGCGATATGCAGGCTCCGCTGATGGATCAGAAAGGCTTGCAGCAGAGCCTTGTCGCCTTCGACGGCTCGCCGGTCTATGACGATCTCGCCGTATTGCAGCGCTGGAATGAGGGAGAGCTGAAGGAACCAGGTGCCCGCACCGCGACCTTCTACAACACTCTGCCGCTGCATGACGGCAACCACTTTGCAGGACAAAGCAAAACCGCAGACTATAAAGTGCGTGCCCAGAAGATGTTCGATGAACTGAATACCTTCTTTAACGAGCTGGAAAAGTCGGGCCGCAAAGTGATGGTAGTGATAGTGCCGGAACACGGTGGCGCGCTGAAGGGCGATAAAATGCAGGTTTCCGGCCTGCGTGATATCCCAAGCCCGCACATCACCAACGTGCCAACGGCCATTAAATTCTTCGGCATGAAGGCACCGCATCAGGGCGCGGCGATTGAAATCGATCAGCCAAGCAGCCTGCTGGCGGTGTCGGAACTGGTAGCCCGTGCCGTCGACGGCAAGATGTTTACCGCCGACAGCGTGAACTGGGATGAATACACCAGTAACCTGCCGCAAACCGCGCCGGTATCGGAGAACTCCAACGCCGTGGTGATTCAGTATCAGGGCAAACCGTACGTGCGCCTGAACGGCGGCGACTGGGTGCCTTATCCGCAGTAATCACGACGTATAAAAAAACCGGAGCGCATGACATGGCTCCGGTTTTTTTCTTTAGCCTGAATCGCTACACCAGCGGCTTCTCGGCGTTTTGATCCTGATCCACAGCAAAACAAGCCACCAGCTGGCCGCCGTAGTCTTTCAGCTGTGGCTGAAGCTGCGTGCACGGCCCGAAACGACGACGGCAGCGCGCGTTAAACGCACAGCCCGGCGGCGGATTCAGCGGGCTTGGCAGCTCGCCGGTCAGCTTAATGCGTTCGCGGCGCTCGTCCGGGTTCAGGCGCGGCGTCGCGGACAGCAACGCCTGAGTGTACGGATGCTGAGGATTGTTGAAGATCTGATCCTTAGTGCCCTTCTCCACGCAGCGGCCCAGGTACATCACCATCACTTCATCGGCGATGTGTTCCACCACCGACAAATCGTGTGAGATGAAGACATAAGACAGCCCCATATCCTGCTGCAAATCCATCATCAGGTTCAGCACCTGTGCACGCACGGAAACGTCGAGCGCAGACACGGGTTCGTCGGCGATCACCACGTCCGGATCAAGCATCAGACCACGCGCGATGGCGATACGCTGACGCTGGCCGCCTGAGAACATGTGCGGATAGCGATCGTAGTGCTCCGTTTTCAGGCCGACTTTCGCCATCATCTCCAGCACTTTTTCCCGGCGCTCCGCTTTGCTGAGCGTAGTGTTGATTTGCAGCGGCTCTTCCAGAATCTGGCTCACTTTCTTGCGCGGATTCAGAGAGCCATACGGGTTCTGGAAGACGATCTGGATCTTCTGACGACGCAGCTTCTGGGCGTGCGGATCGTGCTGTAGCAGATCCTGGCCCTGATAGTAGAGCTCGCCGCCGGTCGGGACTTCAATCATCGTCAGCAGACGACCCAGCGTGGATTTCCCACAGCCGGATTCCCCGACCACCGCCAGCGTTTTCCCGCGCTCAAGGGTGAATGAAACCCCATCAAGGGCTTTTACCAGGCGCTCCGGAGCAAACATGCCCTTCTTCACCGGATAGTGTTTTTTCAGGTCGATAGCCTGCAACAGCGGCTGCTGCGAGGTGGCCTCGTGCGTACTCATAGGGTTGGCCTCCCGGCATCATCGAGTGGGAAGTGGCATTTCGACTGGCGACCGTTGTCCACCAGATTCAGTTCAGGTTCTACCGTGCGGCATTTGTCTGTCGCATACGGGCAGCGCGGGTTAAGCAGGCAGCCGTTCGGGCGGTCATACTTGCCCGGCACCACGCCCGGCAGCGAGGCCAGACGAGCTTTGTCCTGCGCAAATTCCGGCAGCGCGCGCAGCAGCGCCTGGGTGTATGGATGCCGCGGCGCGCGGAAGATATCCTGCGCGGCCCCGGTTTCCACTACCTGGCCTGCGTACATCACGATGATTTTGTGTGCCGCTTCCGCTACCAGCGCCAGGTCATGAGTGATCAGCACCAGCGCCATGTTCTCCTTCTGCTGAAGCTCCAGCAGCAGCTCGATGATCTGCGCCTGAATGGTCACGTCGAGCGCCGTCGTCGGCTCATCGGCGATCAGCAGCTTTGGCCGACAGGCAATCGCCATCGCGATCATTACGCGCTGGCTCATCCCGCCGGAAAGCTGGTGCGGATAAACGTCCAGGCGCGATGCCGGATCGGGAATACCGACCTGATTCAGCAGATCGATGGCCCGCTGACGGCGCGTTTTCTTATTGCCGCCCTGGTGTACCTTGATGGCTTCCATAATCTGGTAGCCGACGGTGTAGCACGGGTTCAGGCTGGTCATCGGGTCCTGGAAGATCATCGCCACTTCCGCGCCCACCAGCTGACGGCGCTCTTTTTCGGAAATGCGCTTCAGGTCGCGACCGTTAAACTCCAGTTTTTCCGCCATCACGCGGCCCGGGTAATCAATCAGCCCCATGATCGCCAGCGAGCTGACGGATTTACCGGAGCCGGATTCGCCCACGATACCGACCACTTCGCCCTGCTTTACGCTATAGCTGATGCGGTCCACGGCGCGAAACGGGGTGCCTTCGTCACCGAAGTGCACCGATAATTTATCTACATTTAATAACGCCATCTCGTGCCTCTTACTGCTTCAGTTTGGGATCCAGCGCGTCACGCAGACCGTCGCCCATCAGGTTAAATGCCAGCACCGTCAGCAGGATAGCGAGACCCGGGAAGGTCACGACCCACCAGGCGCTTTGCGCGAACTGCAACACATCGGAGAGCATGGTGCCCCACTCCGGTGTTGGCGGCTGCGCACCCATGCCAAGGAAGCCAAGAGCGGCCATATCGAGAATGGCGTTCGAGAAGCCGAGCGACGCCTGAACAATCAGCGGCGCGAGGCAGTTTGGGAAAATATTGACGAACATCTGGCGCATTGCGCCGGCGCCCGCCACGCGGGAAGCGGTGACGTAGTCGCGGTTCACTTCCACCAGCACTGCGGCACGCGTCAAGCGCACGTAGTGAGGAAGGGCCACGAAGGTCAGCGCCAGCGCGGCGTTGCCGATGGACGGGCCGAAAATCGCCACCAGTACCAGCGCCAGCAGCAGGCTCGGCAGCGCCAGCATGATGTCGACGACACGCATGATGATGTTATCGACGATGCCGCCGAAGTAGCCCGCCACCAGGCCGAGGACAATCCCCAGCACCAGCGACAGCACCACTACCAGACAACCCACCAGCAGCGACAGGCGCGCGCCGTACATCAGACGTGAGAGCACGTCGCGACCCACGTCATCGGTGCCCAGCAGATGCGCGAAGCTGCCGCCTTCCTGCCAGAACGGCGGAGCCAGCAGCGAATCACGGAACTGATCCGCCGGGTTGTACGGCGACAACCAGTTGGCGAAGATCGCGATAAACATCACCACGACGACATACACCAGCCCGATGACTGCGCCTTTATTACGTTTAAAGTAGTGCCAGAACTCCTGCAGCGGGGTCATAGGCACCGGTGCAGCAACTTTAGATTCAGTGACTTGTGACATGATGGCCCCTTACTTCCGATGACGAATACGCGGGTTCACCACGCCGTACAGCAGATCGACCAGCAGGTTAACGAGGATAATCATCGTCGCCACCAGCAGGACGCCGCCCTGAACGACCGGGTAATCACGGCGCTGCAGGGCATCAATCAGCCAGCGCCCAAGGCCCGGCCAGGAGAAAATCGTTTCGGTCAGAATCGCGCCGGCCAGCAGCGTGCCGACCTGCAGGCCGATAACGGTGACCACCGGCAGCATCGCGTTACGCAGCGCATGAACGATGATGACGCGCATACGGGTCAGGCCTTTGGCGCGCGCGGTACGGATATAATCCTCACCCAGCACTTCCAGCATCGCCGAACGGGTCATACGCACGATGACCGCCAGCGGGATAGTGCCCAGCACCACCGCAGGCAGCACCATGTGTGCCAGCGCGTCGATAAAGTCGCCCGGCTCGCCCCAGATGGCGGTATCAATCAGCATGAAGCCGGTCAACGGCAGCGTATCGTCGAGGAACACAGAATCGCTGATACGCCCGGACACCGGCGCGAGGTTCAGCTGCACCGACACCAGCATGATCAGCATCATGCCCCACCAGAAGATAGGCATGGAGTAACCAGTCAGCGCGAGGCCCACGGCGGTATGGTCGAAGATGGATCCACGTTTAACGGCAGCCAGCACGCCGACGGGAATGCCCACGGCCACGGCGAAAATCATCGCGCACACGCCAAGTTCCAGCGTGGCTTTGAAACGTGGAACGAACTCGTCCCACACCGGCAGGCGGCTTTTCAGCGAAATGCCTAAATCGCCGTGCAGAACGCCCCAGATATAGTTGAGGTACTGCTGCCACATCGGCTTATCAAGACCCAATGCGGCCAGAAGCTGGGCGTGACGCTCAGGGGATATACCGCGCTCGCCCGCCATAATCATCACCGGATCGCCGGGGATCATATGGACAAAGGCAAAGGTGAGCAGGGTAATACCGATAAAGGTCGGGATGACTAATCCCAGACGTCGGAGGATGAACTGCAACATAACACGTACTCTCTCTCATAACGTACAGCCTGGCGACGGTACGTCGTATTGCTCATCAGACTCTCCCCAATTTGGAGAGAAGAAGCCCGTTCCCTCCCCCAAGGGGAGAGGGAATCAGGCAAGGTACTTATTATTCGACAGAGACGTTTTCGAAGTGGTGCTTGCCAAGCGGATCAACCACATAGCCTTTGACTTCTTTACGCACTGGCTCGTACACGGTGGAGTGAGCGATGATCAGCGCCGGAGCCTGGTCATGCATGACAACCTGAGCCTGCTTGTACAGTTCAATACGCTTGTTGTGATCGTCGGTCGCACGCGCTGGCTGAATCAGGTCTTCAAACGGCTTGTAGCACCAGCGGGAGTAGTTGGAGCCGTCTTTCGCTGCCGCACAGCTGAACAGGGTCGCGAAGAAGTTGTCCGGATCCCCATTATCACCGGTCCAGCCCATCATCACAGACTGATGCTCACCGGCTTTCGCACGCTTCAGGTACTCGCCCCACTCGTAGGTCACGATGTTGGCTTTCACGCCTACTTTCGCCCAGTCAGCCTGAATCATCTCAGCCATACGGCGAGCGTTCGGGTTGTAAGGACGCTGAACCGGCATCGCCCACAGGTCGATGGTGAAGCCATCGGCGTGGCCCGCTTCTTTCAGCAGTTCTTTCGCTTTTTCCGGATCGTAGGTGTAATCCTTAACGTCGTCGTTATAGCCCCACATGGTTGGTGGGATCAGGTTCTTCGCGGCAACGCCAGCGCCCTGATAAACGGCTTTGATGATCGCTTCTTTGTTCACCGCGTAGGTCAGCGCCTGACGAACTTTGACTTCATCCAGCGGTTTCTTCTCGGTGTTGAAGGAGAGATAGCCCACGTTCAGGCCAGCCTGAGACAGCAGGTTGATGTTTTTGTCCTGCTTCATGCGAGCAATGTCAGCCGGGTTCGGGTACGGCATAACCTGGCACTCGTTTTTCTGCAGTTTGGCATAACGCACGGATGCATCAGGCGTGATGGAGAAGACCAGACGGTCGATCTGCGGCTTGGTGCCCCAGTAACCCGGGAACGCTTTGTACAGAATACGGGAGTCTTTCTGGTACTGCAGCAGCTGGAACGGACCAGTACCGATTGGGTTCAGGTCTACTTTCTCCGGCGTACCGGCTTTCAGCATGTTGTCTGCGTATTCTTTGGAGAGAATGGACGCAAAGTCCATTGCCAGATCCGCGAGGAACGGAGACTCCGGACGAGTCAGCACGAACTGAACGGTGTTGTCGTCCACTTTCTTCACTTCGCTGATCAGATCCGGCAGGCCCATGCCTTCAAAGTATTCGTAGCTGCCGCCAGAGACTTTGTGGTACGGGTTTTTGTCGTTTTTCTGACGATCGAAGGAGAAGACGATGTCGTCCGCGTTCATGTCGCGGGTCGGTTTAAAATCTTTGTTGTCCTGCCACTTCACGCCCTGACGCAGGTGGAAAGTGTAGGTTTTGCCGTCGGCGCTGACGTCCCACTTCTCAGCCAGACCCGGGACGATTTCGGTGGTACCGGTTTTGAATTCGACCAGACGGTTATAGATCGGTACAGAACTCGCATCGTAAGTCGTACCAGAGGTGAACAGCTGTGGGTTAAAGCCTTCCGGCGAGCCTTCAGAACAGTAAACCAGGGTTTTGGCCTGCACGCTTGCCGCAACGGTCAAAGCCACCAGGCTGAGACCAAGCTTCAGCATCCCTGACTTTTTCAAGGAAATACTCATTATTCTGCTCCAAATGTGATGTTTGTTTGTTGTGTATTTCCGCCAGGCCTTTATTTATTTTTTACCCGGTCTGGTCGGTAGTGCCCGAAGGCGTTAAAAGGGTTGGAGATTCCTTTCAGAAGAGCGGCTGAGTAGCAGCGCAGATTCTCCCTGAAATGCCCCTCATGCCCTACAATCTGTCAACAAGATGTGCAAACGTCAATACAGGTAACCGGGATTTACATCAGCGGTGAGAAACCACTGACAAAGATTAAAAAAACTTCGACAGGGTATTTTCAGCAGGGAAATTTATGCTACGCGCTTAACAGCAGCACAATCATCTTCACACCTTGCAATAACCAGTGATTAACAATTGCGCGAAATACTAAAAATTTCTGGCAGAATGGCGATTATCTGAGCGATTAATAGCGTGAACGTTAAAACGCACAGGTGAAAATGCTGAGCTTATCCATAAGTAACGCAAGATTTGAGCTTATCAAATATAAAAAAATACAATGGAATATGTCACAAAACGGTGAGCTGACGGCGGGATGTGGGGTGAACAGGGGGTTTTTGCTATTCTGCTCATATTGCCCGGCGGCACTGCGTTTGCACGGGCCTACAAAGGCCGCAGTTTCGTAGGTCGGGTAAGGCGAAGCCGCCACCCGACGATAGCCCCGGCGCTTCTCATCCTCATTAGCTTTAAATGCAAAAAGGCCTGCTCAAAGAGCAGGCCTTTCGAATATGGTCGGCGAGAGAGGATAACTCGCCACTACGTGGCTCGCCCTGCGGGCCGTTGCTGAAGCAACGTTCTCTCGCTACGCTCGAGTCGAACCTCCTGCCCCGGAGCTTCTCATCCTCGTCAAGCTACAGTTGTAAAAAAGCCGCTCAAAAGAGCGGCTTTTCAAATGTGGTCGGCGAGAGAGGATTCGAACCTCCGACCCACTGGTCCCAAACCAGTTGCGCTACCAAGCTGCGCTACTCGCCGAATGCGGAGCGCATCTTACTGCTGCGATGCTACCCCGTCAATCCCTTTTCGCCAAAAGCCAGGTCGATCGGCGAGAAACTCGCCAGCCCGCTATTTCCCGCCTGCCGGAACGCGGCACCAGTTGCTGTTTTCGTTGATACCGCCGTCCGGCGAGGTGTATCCGAGGCAGCCCATTATGGTGTCGTAAAGCTCCACATGGCGACGCGGAACCTTCATTTTAGCCTGCTCTTTCAGATGCTGGAACGCCTGTTCATTCGCCGGGTTTTCACGATACTTATCCGACATCCAGACCAGCATCGGCACGCGGAACTGCTCCGGCGGCGCGAGCTTGCGCGGCGTACCGTGCAGATGCTCCTGCTCGTTGATGGATTCACCATGGTCGGCGGCATAGAACACGATCGCCTTTTTATCCCGCAGTTGGTCAAACACACGACTGATAAAGGTATCGATATACAGCACCGAGTTGTCGTAGGCGTTAATCAGCTCCTGCTTGCTGCAGTTTTTGTTAATCCCCACGCACTCAGGCCCCCATTTAGCGAAATCACGGGTGTAGCGCTGATAGTAGCTGTAGTGAGATCCTTTAGTGTGCAGGATTATCAAATGCTTACCTTTAGGATGCCCTTCCAGCGAGCGGGACATCTCGTTCAGCAACAGCATGTCGTCCACATCTTTGCCACGGTTGCGCGGCTCGGCGCCGATCTGCTCGCGGTAGGCAATGTTATCGGCCATGGTATTACTGTAGAACCACATCTCACTCTGCATCGCGAACAGGTCGGAACTGAAACCAAGCTGCTTCAGAACGGCAAAGACATTCTGCTCTTTCAGGGTTCGCTGTGGATTATCATCCGCGCCGCCCTGACGGACAAACATACAGCGTAAAGAGAGCTTCGTTGCGGTATCGCAGGAGTAGCCGCGATAGGCGATCAGGTTTTTCTCCTGCGCTAATTTTGGCGTAGTGTTCCGGTCATAGCCCAGAATCCCCATGTGATCCCAGCGGGTGGTTTCGCCGATGATAAACACCACATAGGTGTCATCCAGCTCATGGCCCGGCGCCACATAGGTGAATTTCTTCGCCGGGTTGATCAGGGATTTGTTATCCGTAGATTCATCCACCTGTGCCCAGGCATACAGGCCCAGTGCTGAGAGCCAGTTCGAGGGCAAATAAGAGTTCGCCACTACGCCGCCGTAGCTTGGCATATCCACGCCGGTGGCTTTTTCGATTTTCTTCTGCTGCTGCTCCATGACCCGAATCGGCGCCCAGACCAGCAGCCCTGCCATCACCACCACGGCGATATTACGCAGGCGCTGACCGCGGGTGCGAAGCTGACGCAGCAGCGTGTAACGGCAGCGGTTGCTCCAGATGAAGAACAGCGGCGGCAGGCTTGCCAGCACGGTCCACATCATCAGGCCGCGCCCTACCACTTCTTTGGACAAATCGATGTCGGTAGTCATGACAGAAGCGACGATACCGTAGCCAATCACCACGTTCATAAACGTCATGTAGTAGCTGGCGGCGGCGGAAATCACCACCACAAGCGAGGCCAGCACCTTCCAGGGGCGGCGGCCAAAAAGCGAGAGCAGTCGTAACAGGAAGAAGGTAGCGAGAACCGAACCAAAGATTTCGATGACGGCGGAAATCCCATTTCTGACCGTCAGATCTTCAAGGTAGCCCATCAGGCGTCTGATGAGCACGGCACCGTTCAGAAACAGGCCGATATACAGCGCCAGGAACAAGCACAGCCGCTGTTGCGTTAACGATTTAATGTAATTCATGCAAGCAAACCCTGGGAAAAGGGGTATAAAAAACCGACTTAGCCGTCGGCATGACGGTAAGCAGATTAAGGAATCGCGTAAGAAACAGTTATGAGAAACGTCTATAAGCGCAACAAGTAGACCATGACATGCGGGAAAAGTGTCATCAGGAAATGCGATCGGGGGCAATATTTACAAAAATAATTGCCCCCCGAGGGAAGATTTATTCCGTGAATGTATTACTCGCGGATAAAAAGCGGTGAAATCAGGCGTGCGCCTCCTGCAGCGTCTCACGGTTTGGCTGACGAATGGTGCTGGACAGCGCCAGAGACAGAATCAGCAGCGCGAAGATCACGCAGAACGTCACGTAGAACCCACCGAACAGCGACGCGATGATGGAACCACAGATGCTGCCAATCCCGAAACCGAGATAAATCACGCCATAGTTTTTTGCCAGATTGTTCAGACCGAAGAATTCGCTGACCAGCGACGGGAACACGGTAATGGTGCCGCCAAAGTTAAACGCCACGCAGGCAATCGCGGCAAAGAAGCTCACGGCATTCAGCGGAGCGAACAGCAGCGCCGCCATACCCACCAGCGAAATCACCTGACCAATTGTAATCACACGAATGCGGGCGATTTTATCGGAAAGAATACCGAGCACCAGACGGCCGCTCAGGTTAGCGATGGAAATCACCGTCACCGCATTTGCCGCGGTCATCACGTCGAGATGGACCATGCTCTGCGCAATGTCTTTCGCCACGCCAATCACGTACAGGCCGCTCATGCAGGCAGTCAGGAACATTACCGCCAGCATCCAGTACTGCGGTTTACGCATCGACTGTGCCAGCGTGAAGTCGTTATCTACTACGCCGTTATGGGTTTTCACTTCCTGCAGCGGGGCGTCTTTCATCAGCGTCGCGCCGAAGACAATCATCACCAGCACAATTGCGCCCCAGATCATAAAGGTCTTCTCAAGACCAACGCTTGCCAGCAGTTGGCTGTCGATAAACTTGAAGCCGAGGCTACCGAGGCCATAGGCGCCGATGGAGAACGCCGAAATCAGCCCTTTGCGCTCCGGGAACCACTTCACACAGTTGGAGAGCGTCAGCAGATACCCTGCTCCGTCCGCCAGCCCCACCAGCACACCGGCGCTCAGCCACAGCATCATCAGGTTATTGGCATGGGCGGTGAGGAAGAAACCGACGCCAAGTAGAATGCCGGACGCCATGGTCACACGCTTCACGCCAAATCGTTCCTGTAACTTACCGGCCACGGAGGACGAAATCGCCAGACCCAGGCTCAGCAGACCGAAGGAAAACGCCACCTGGCTTACCGGTTCATCCAGCTTGGTGGACAGCGCGCCGTTAAACAGGCTCCAGGTATAAACTGACCCCAGCGCAAACTGGGTGATGATGGTCCCGATCAGCGTCAGCCAGCGGGTAGAAGGACGGATTGCAGCGTTCATCGCAGAGTTGCCTTATGAAGATTAACTGCTGCTTAAAATAACGAAGTGCACTTCATGGCAGGTTAAAAAAGGCATGAATTGCCGCCAGCGCGGAATGAAATGCACTGAATGCAGAATGAATGACATTGCCGAAAAGAAAAAAGTACGAACGTGAGCGGTCACTATCACGCTAAAGCGCGTCATAATTGTAATAAGATGGGAATAAAAGTGTGCTAAAAGCGTTTATGAAATGTTAGAAACGAGCGCTGACGCCCATAACGTAGAGATAGTTGGCGCTGACGCTCATGTTATCCGCCTGAGATAAGGCAGCATAGGCTGCAACGTTCTGATTTAAAAGCATATCGGCCCCAACCGTAACGTCAACCCAGTTGCCGTCCTGCGTGGAAGTAGGCGTCCGGTTCAGGCCCGATTGCGACTTCCACTGGTTCTCGCCAAACTGCTGGTTGTAGCTAATTTGCGCCCAGGGATGCACGCCCCACAGCGGCTGCGAGTCAAAGCGCCAGCCGAGCGTGCTGATGCTGGCGTGCCACATCGGATCGGTCAGCGCCGTGGTGCTGGTATCGCTGTCGCCAAATTCATTCCAGACAGAAGTCGCCGAGCCGTCATAATGCCAGCTTGCTACCGGGCCGGTGGTGAACATCGCGCTTAAGGGAATATTCCAGCCCACGCTTAACGTGCGCGTGGCGTCCAGCGGAGTCTCATCAGGATGATTCACGGCAACGCCAGGCTGCATTTGCGCGGCGCTGATGCGTTCCGCGAGAATGTCGTCATAACGCGGTTGGTGATCGCTATCCCAGGTATAGCGTTCAGGCGTATTACTTTGCGGGTCAGAAACGATATATTCCTGTTGCCAGGCGCATGCCGATGTCACAAAAGACATCCACACAAAAACAGAAGCCGGGTAGACACAACCCCGAAAGCCATTGCAATTCTTAACGATCATTTTTGCGACTCCGAAAGAGCCGAACCCGGCATTGTTGTTATGATTTTTTTCGCAACTGCGTATTACTAAATATTGCCATTTTATTTCTGTCGTCAAGGCAGGTTGTACATTTCTTCAGAGACATCAAAAAAGTGGGAGAATCAGATGGAACGTTGCGGTTGGGTAAGTACAGACCCGCTTTACATGGCTTACCACGATAGCGAATGGGGCGTAGCTCAGAGGGATAACCAAAAGCTGTTTGAAATGATCTGCCTTGAAGGCCAGCAGGCCGGGCTTTCGTGGATAACGGTGCTGAAAAAGCGTGAAAACTACCGCGAAGCATTCCACCACTTTGATCCGGTAAAAGTCGCCGCTATGGACGAAGCCGACGTAGAGAAACTGGTGCTCAACGCGGGTATCATTCGCCACCGCGGGAAAATTCAGGCCATTATCGGCAACGCCCGCGCTTATCTGGCGATGCAGGCCAACGGCGAAGACTTCGCGGATTTCGTCTGGTCGTTTGTCGATAACCACGCGCAGGTGAGCCATGCCGCCAGCCTCGCTGAAATCCCCACCAGCACGCCCGCCTCGGATGCGCTGTCGAAGGCGCTGAAAAAGCGCGGCTTCAAATTTGTCGGCACCACGATTTGCTACTCCTTTATGCAGGCCTGCGGACTGGTCAACGACCATATTACCGGCTGCTTCTGCTATCCCGGAGGCGATGATGATCCGCAAATGGCAAAATAACGATCGCACGCCTTTGCTGGCGCTGTGGCTCGAAAGCACCATCTATGCCCATCCGTTTATTGAAGAAAGCTACTGGCATGACAGCGAACCGCTGGTACGCGATGTCTATTTCCCCGCCGCGCACACGTGGGTCTGGGAAGAGGAAGGCAACGTGAAAGGCTTCATCAGCGTGATGGATCAGCGCTTTATCGGGGCGCTGTTTGTCGCCCCGGACAGCATCGGGCGCGGCATCGGCCGGGCGCTGCTCGCGTTTATCTGCGACCGCTACCCGGATTTAAGCCTTGAGGTGTACCAGAAGAACAGCCGGGCAGTGAATTTCTACCATGCGCAGGGCTTTCGTATTGAAGACAGCGCATGGCAGGATGACACTCAGCAGCCGACCTGGCTTATGCGCTGGCAGGCGGATCGAATGCCGTAAGCGGAAGCCACGGCCCGTGGTATTTCTCCAGCCACACCAGCGCCGTATTCCCCGCACAGCCGTTCCCCAGCTTCGAGCTGGGGATGTCTTTGGTCAGCACGTTCACCGCGCCGTTTTTGCAGATGCCACCGGCCTCACGATCCAGATCCGGCCACGCGCCTTCGTGCAGGCAAATCACGCCCGGTCGGATCCCCCCGGACACCACCGCTCCGGCCAGCACCTGCCCGCGTGAGTTCCAGACGCGCACCAGATCGCCATCGCTGATGCCGCGCGCCCTGGCGTCTTCAGGATTTAACGTCAAAGGCTCGCGCCCCGCCACGGCATACTTCTCACGCAGGGAGGTGTGATTGAGCTGGCTGTGCAAACGGTGCGCCGGATGTGCAGACAACAGCTGAAGCTGGCCGGGCTGCGCATTGCCGTGCCACTCGTCAGGCTCAAGCCACGTCGGGTGCCCCGGACAGTCGGCATAGCCGAATCCGGCGATGCGCTGCGAATAGATTTCAATCCTGCCGCTGTCTGTTTTCAGCGGGTTGGCCTGAGGATCCTTGCGGAAGGCCGCGAAGCGGATGAACTGCGCGTTCTGTTCGCTCTCCGGCATTTCAATAAGCGCATTCGCTTCCCAGAATTCACGGAACGGCGGCAGCGTCACCTGTTGGCTGGCACCGCGCTGTCCGGCTATCTCATAGAAGGTCTCTAACCATTCGAGATCGCTTTTCCCTTCGGTAAAACGTTCGTGGCCGCCCGCTTCCCAGCGCTCGCTGAGTTCGGCAAACACCTCTAAATCATCCCGCGCCTCGTCGCGCGGTGGCACCACGCGCTTCATCGGCACCAGATGCTGGTTGCTGTAGTCGCCGGTCATGGTCAAATCATTGCGCTCGAACGAGGTCGTCGCCGGTAAAACGATATCCGCATGGCGCGCGGCCGCGGTCCAGAAGCATTCGGAAATGACCACCAGCTCCGGTTTTTGCCAGGCGCGAATCAGGCGGTTGGTATCCTGATGATGGGTAAAGTTGGCCCCGCCGCACCACCAAACGAAACGAATATCCGGGAAATGGCGGTCCATGCCGTTGTGCTGGTAGGGCACACCCGGGTTTTCCAGCGCTTCCACAATGCGCGCCACCGGGATTTTATCGACGGCATCCGTTCCGCCTTTCACGCAGCCCTGCATTGAGGCCAGCACCGCCGCACGACGCGTCGGGTTGCCGCCGTTGGCAAAGTGGTACGAAAGCCCAAAACCACCTCCCGGCGTGCCGATTTGCCCGAGCATCGCCGCCAGCGTGACCAGCATCCAGTGCTTTTGCTCACCAAACTGCTGGCGCTGCATGCCCCAGCCGGACATCAGCATGGTGGTATTTTCATGGAACAGCTTCGCCAGTTCGCGGATTTTGGCCGCCTTTACGCCGCAAACTTCTGCCGCCCACTCGGCGGTTTTCGCCACGCCGTCGCGCTCACCCATCAGGTAAAGCGCAAACTGTTCATAGCCCGTAGTGCAGCGTTCCAGGAACGCCGTATCGTGCCAGCCGTTTTCCACCAGCGTATGCGCTATTCCGAGCATCAGCGCCACGTCGGTGCCCATATGCGGGGCAATCCACTCCACCGACTCCCCGAAGAAATCGACGGTTTCCGATCGCATCGGATCGATGCAGATCAGCCGCTTGCCGCTGCGTCGCAGCCTGGCGAAGAAGGTAATGCCCTGCTCATCGGAGGCGTTCCAGGCAATCTTAAGCGTGTTTAGCGGATTGGCGCTCCACAGCACCACCACGTCGGTATGTTCCAGAATCATCGGCCAGCTGGTCTGCTGCTGATAGACCTCATTGCCTCCAACGACGTAAGGCATAATCGCCTGCGCCGCCCCGGTGGAGTAATCCCCCAAATGCCCGGTATAGCCACCCGCCAGGCTCATATAGCGCTGCAGCAGCGTGGCGGCTTTGTGTAACACCCCGTTCGAACGCCAGCCGTAGGAGCCCGCGAAAATCGACGCCGGGCCGTAGGTTTCACGAATTCTTTTATGCTGCGTGTGGATCAGATCCAGGGCCTCATCCCAGCTCACACGAACAAACTCATCCTCTCCGCGCACGCCCTGCGGATTTTCTGGCGAGGCCAGAAATCCTTTGCGCACCATCGGGTAACGGACGCGCGTTTTACTGTGCACCTGATCCCGCACCACGCTTTGCAGGGAGTTTTCAAACGTGCCGGAAAGCGCGCCGCGCGAGGCCAGTACGGTGTCGCCGTCGGTGTCGACCAGCATCGGCCCCCAGTGGGCGGCGGTCAGAACGGTTTTTGTTGCGGATGAGTTGGCCAAAACAGGCTCCTGGTTTACGAATGCAGGTGTTGCGACGCCAATTTTTTCATCAGCGTTCCATTTATTTACATATTTCAGGATTGCTCCGGGAATTTTCCTCGCAATCCCGCGTCATAATCAACCGCCACGTTCGTCGTGGCAAAGAATAAAAAGGATTAAGGAAATAAGATGAAAAAACGCGTAATCGTGATTGCTGCTATGGTCAGCGGCGCACTGGCCCTTTCCGGCTGTACCACCAACCCTTATACCGGTGAGCGCGAAGCGGGCAAATCCGGTATTGGCGCAGGCATTGGCGCGCTGGCGGGTGCGGGTATCGGCATGCTGTCGTCGTCGAAGAAAGACCGCGGCAAAGGCGCGCTGATTGGTGCCGCAGCAGGTGCTGCCGTCGGCGGCGGCGCAGGGTATTACATGGATGTGCAGGAAGCGAAACTGCGCGAAAAAATGCAGGGCACCGGCGTCAGCGTCACCCGTAACGGCGACAACATCGTGCTGAATATGCCCAACAACGTCACCTTCGACAGCAGCAGCGCCAACCTGAAACCGGCGGGTGCCAACACGCTCACCGGCGTGGCAATGGTGCTCAAAGAGTATCAAAAGACGGCCGTCAACGTGGTCGGCTACACCGACAGCACCGGTAGCCAGGATCTGAACCTGCGCCTGTCTCAGCAGCGTGCAGACTCCGTTGCAAGCGCGTTGATCACTCAGGGCGTTGCGGCTAACCGCATCCGCACCAGCGGAATGGGCCCGGCGAATCCGATCGCCAGCAACGGCACGGCGGAAGGCAAAGCCCAGAACCGTCGCGTAGAGATTACGCTGAGTCCGTTACAGTAACCATTATGTCGGGCGGCGAGGCAATCGCCCCCGGCTTACGTTTCCCCCAGTTCCCCCCGGCATTAACCGCTTGCCATCGCCCATTTTCACGCTAAGGTGTTCACACATTCAGGCGAAGGAACCCCTCATGGCGAACAAGGCGCGAGCGACCATCAGCGACGTGGCAAAAGCAGCAAAAACGGGCAAAACCAGCGTGTCACGCTACCTCAACGGCGAAAAACATCTGCTGTCCGATGCCCTGCTGGCACGTATTGAAACCGCAATTGCCGCTCTCGATTACCGTCCGAGCCTGATGGCGCGCGGCCTGAAGCATGGCCGAACCCGGCTGATTGGTCTGATCATCGCCGATATTACCAACCCTTACTCCGTCAACGTGCTGAGCGGTATTGAAGCCGCCTGCCGCGAGCAGGGCTTTACGCCTCTGGTCTGCAACACCAATAACGAAGTTGACCAGGAGCGGCATTACCTCGACCTGCTGCGCAGCTACCAGGTGGAAGGGATCGTGGTGAACGCCGTGGGCATGCATGAAGAGGGGCTGAACCGCCTGCAACAGTCAGCGCTGCCGATGGTGCTCATCGACAGAAAAATTCCTGATTTCGCCTGCGACGTGGTGGGGCTGGATAACAACCAGGCCGCCACCACGGCTACCGAACACCTTGTTGAACAAGGATTTGAAGCACTGCTGTTCATCAGCGAACCGCTCGGAAGCGTCAACACGCGCAGGGAGCGCCTGGCCGCGTTTCGCGCCACGCTTGCCCGCTATCCGGGTATCAGAGCCGAGAATGTGGAAGTGCCGCTGAATGATGGCGCGCTGATTGATAACGCCCTGCGCCAGTTCCACGCCGCTCATCGCGGAATGCGTAAAGCCGTGATCTCCGCCAACGGCGCGCTGACGCTGCTGGTGGCGCGCTCCCTTAAACGTCTCGGCCTGCACTGGGGAAGCGACATCGGTCTGCTGGGCTTTGATGAGCTGGAGTGGGCTGAACTGGCGGGCGTCGGCATTACCACCCTCAAACAGCCGACCTGGAAAATTGGCCATGCCGCCGTAGAACAGGTGGTACGGCGGATCGAAGGCAGCAACGAACCGATCCGCGAGCAGGTATTCTCCGGCGAGCTGATCGTGCGCGGATCCACCCGCCGCTAATTCCCTTGTGATGGCGATCATAAAACAGCCAGCCCTGACTTTTCTTTGGAACCGGTTCCATCTAGCGTAGTAAAGAGAAACCCCGCTCAATACGCTTTGGAGTTACCGGATGACAAGAAAAATCATCGTCGTCACTGCCGCCTATGGCCATGACCGAATCAGGTCCCTGGGCGGGCAAGCCGCCGTGCTGCCCATTATTGCCGCGGCCGGTGCCGATGGCGTCGAAATCCGCCGTGAGCTGTTGAGCCCGCAGGATATTGACCGCCTGCCACCGCTGGCAACGGCAATAGCGCACCACAACCTGCTGGCCTGCTACTCCGCCCCAGAGGCGCTGTTTACCGATGACGGTAGCCTTAACCCCCGCCTTCCCGCTCTGCTTGATGAAGCCCACGCCCTGAACGCACTGTGGCTGAAGCTTTCACTCGGCCATTTCAGAAAGACAGACGAACTGACCTCATTGCGCACGCTGCTGGCCGAAAGCCCGGTGCCGCTGGTTATCGAGAATGACCAAAGCGAGTACGGCAGACTGGCACCGATGCAGCGCTTCCTGGCGGCGATTGACGAGCATAGCCTGCCCGTCAGGCTGACGTTTGATATGGGCAACTGGATATGGCTGGGTGAGTCGCCTGAACAGGCCTCTCGCCTGTTAGCTCCCGGTGTGGACTACGTGCATGTTAAAGCCGCTGAACCCCATCACGCCGGCTGGCGCGCTGGCGTGCCGGACCGCGATCCACGCTGGGCGGCGCTGCTCGACAGCCTGCCGGGCGACGTTCCACGCGGCATTGAGTTTCCGTTGGAAGGCGACGATTTAGTCGCCGTCACCCGTCACTATGTCCGCTGGCTGCGCGAGGAGTAACCATGAAACAGGCACTGGATGTCATCACCATCGGCGAGGCCATGGCAATGTTTGTCGCCCAGAACACCGGCGAGCTGCACCAGGTTGATCGCTTTATTAAACGCGTGGCCGGAGCTGAACTGAACGTGGCCATCGGCCTGGCACGCCTGGGGCTAAACGTCAGCTGGGTGAGCCGCGTCGGCACGGACAGCTTCGGACAGTTCGTGCTGGATTCGCTGCAACAGGAAGGAATCAACCGGGAGGGGGTAACGATGGATGAACGCTATCCGACCGGTTTCCAGCTCAAATCGAAAGCCGAAAATGGAACCGATCCCATTGTGGAATACTTCCGCAAAGGTTCGGCTGCCAGCCATCTCAGCCAGGAAGATTTTACCCTTTCACATTTCGCCCGTGCCCGCCATCTGCACCTTAGCGGCGTCGCCGCCGGTCTGTCAGACAGCGCTTATGCGCTGCTGGATCATGCCGCGAGCGAGATGAAACGGGAGGGGAAAACGATCTCCTTCGATCCTAACCTTCGTCCGGTGCTCTGGCGCAGTGAAAGCGAGATGCGCGAGAAGCTTAATCGGCTGGCCTGCAAAGCGGACTGGGTTCTGCCCGGTTTGAAAGAAGGCGCAATCCTCACCGGAGAACACACGCCGGAAGGGATTGCTGAGTTTTACCTGAGCCGCGGCGTGAAGGCAGTCATCATCAAAACCGGCGCTGACGGCGCATGGTATCAGAGCCAGAACGGCGAACGTGGTGCCGTAGCGGCGTTGAAAGTAGAGAACGTCGTCGATACCGTCGGCGCTGGCGATGGTTTTGCCGTCGGCGTCATCAGCGCACTGCTCGAAGGCAAAACGCTGCCGCAGGCCGTCACTCGCGGCAACAAAATTGGCTCGCTGGCAATTCAGGTACAGGGCGACAGCGAAGGCCTGCCCACCCGGGAAGCGCTCGGCGAGGCATAACCAGACTGCAATCTGGCCGTAAAACGAAAAAAAACGCTACCCTGTCCCCTACAAACGGCGGTGGCACCTACCTCAACAACAGAGGCTCGCATATGAACCGTTCAAGCCATGCAACGAAACGCTGGTTGTACATCATGCCTATCGTGTTTATCACCTACAGCCTGGCGTACCTCGACCGCGCAAACTTCAGTTTTGCCTCCGCCGCCGGCATCAACGACGATCTCGGCATCACCAAAGGCGTCTCCTCCCTGCTTGGGGCGCTGTTCTTCCTCGGCTACTTCTTCTTCCAGATCCCCGGTGCGGTGTACGCCGAACGCCGCAGCGTGCGCAAACTGATTTTCGTCTGCCTGATCTTATGGGGCGGCTGCGCCTCGCTGACCGGCATGGTCAGCAACATCCCGATGCTGGCCGCGATCCGCTTCATTCTGGGGATCGTCGAGGCCGCCGTGATGCCTGCGATGCTGATTTACATCAGCAACTGGTTTACCCGCTCGGAGCGCTCGCGAGCCAACACTTTCCTGATCCTCGGCAATCCCGTGACGGTGCTGTGGATGTCGGTGGTCTCCGGCTACCTGATTCAGTCCTTCGGCTGGCGTGAAATGTTTATCTTCGAGGGCATTCCGGCGGTGATTTGGGCCTTCTGCTGGTGGGTGCTGGTGAAGGACAAACCGACCCAGGTGGGCTGGCTGTCAGAGGCAGAGAAAACCGAACTACAGGCACAGCTTGACCGCGAGCAGCAGGGTATCAAAGCGGTACGTAACTATGGCGAGGCCTTCCGCTCGCGCAACGTGATTTTGCTGTGCATTCAATATTTCGCCTGGAGCATCGGGGTGTACGGGTTTGTGCTGTGGCTGCCGTCCATTATTCGCAGCGGCGGGGAAAACTTAGGCATGGTTGAAGTGGGCTGGCTCTCCGCCGTGCCTTATCTGGCGGCGACCGTTGCAATGATCCTCGCGTCCTGGGCGTCTGACAAACTGCAGAATCGTAAGCTGTTTGTCTGGCCGCTGCTGCTGATTGGCGGCCTCGCCTTCATTGGCTCCTGGGCCGTAGGGGCCGATCACTTCTGGATCTCTTACAGCCTGCTGGTGATTGCCGGTGCCGCCATGTATGCCCCGTACGGACCGTTCTTCGCCATTGTGCCGGAGATGCTGCCGCGCAACGTCGCCGGAGGTGCGATGGCGCTTATCAACAGCATGGGCGCACTGGGCTCCTTTTTCGGCTCGTGGTTTGTCGGCTATCTCAACGGCGCAACCGGCTCGCCGTCTGCCTCCTACATTTTTATGGGGGTAGCGCTTTTCGTCTCCGTGTGGCTGACTTTAATTGTTAAGCCTGCTAATAATCAAAAAATCCCCGTCGGCGCACGCCACGCCTGAACCCTTTAAAATGGAGAGAGAAATGAAACCATCCGTCATTCTCTACAAGTCATTACCTGACGATCTGCAAAACCGCCTTGAGGAAAACTTTACGGTTATCAGGGTTCCAAATCTCAGCATAGAGACCGTTAACCAGCATGCCGACGCGTTTAAAAACGCCGTGGGCCTGCTCGGCTCAAGCGAAAAAGTGGGGGCTGAGCTGCTGGAAAAAATGCCCGCGCTGCGCGCCACTTCCACCATTTCCGTGGGCTATGACAATTTCGATGTCGACGCGCTAAATGCCCACAAGGTCCTGCTGATGCACACGCCGACCGCGCTGACCGAAACCGTTGCCGACACGCTGATGGCGCTGATCCTGAGCAGCGCCCGCAGAGTTGTTGAAGTGGCCGAACGCGTCAAAGCAGGTGAGTGGACAAAGGGCATCGGCCCGGACTGGTTCGGTACTGACGTACACCATAAAACCATCGGCATCGTCGGCATGGGGCGTATTGGCCTGGCGCTGGCGCAGCGCGCGCATTTTGGCTTCGGCATGCCGGTGCTCTACAACGCCCGTCGCCAGCATAAAGAGGCTGAGGAACGTTTCAACGCTCGCCATTGCGACCTCGACACGCTGCTGCAGGAAGCGGATTTTGTCTGCTCGATTCTGCCGCTGACCGAAGAAACCCGTCACCTGTTCGGCACGAAGCAGTTCAGGCAGATGAAGCCAACGGCGATTTTCATCAACGCAGGCCGCGGCCCGGTGGTGGACGAACAAGCGCTGATCGGCGCGCTAAAAAACGGCGACATTCATGCCGCAGGGCTGGACGTATTCGAGCAGGAACCTCTGCCGGTCTCTTCAGAACTGCTGAAGCTGCCAAACGTAGTGGCGCTGCCGCATATCGGCTCTGCCACGCATGAAACACGTTATGCGATGGCAGAAACGGCGGTGGATAACCTGATTAATGCGCTGAACGGAAAAGTGGAGACGAACTGCGTCAATCCGCAGGTGCTTTAAGAGGGAATTGCCCGGCGGCACTGCGTTTGCCGGGCCTACGTGTAGGCCGGATAAGTTTGTCGGCCCGGTAAGCACAGCGCCACCGGGCACTAGCAGCACATTAACGCGTGGCGTTAACCGCCGCGGTCCAGGCCTGGTTAAACGCCTGATGCTGGGAAGCCAGCGGGCCAATCAGCGAGTTGTACTGGCTTGCCTGCTGCGAGGTCGGGAACTGAATACCGTTCGCCACAAAGCTCACCTGCGTGCCCTGCTGTGCGACAAAATCGCCCACCTGCACCAGCTGCTGGGTGAAGATCTGTGCGGCCGGGATCAGCGGCTGCATCGCAGTCGCAGGCTGGGTCACCACCTTGTTGTACACCTGGTCAAACACAGGTTTCAGATCGTCGCTCTGCTTCAGGGCAGAGTGTGCGGCATCGGCCTGCATTTTGGCGTTTTCAAGCTGCTGGCTCAGGACGCCGAGCGCACCGTTCGCCTGACGCAGCGGCTCACGCTGAGTCATGTAATCCTGCGGCACGCGGATGGCGTTCACGCTGTCGACAACCGGACGCAGACCCGCGTCCATCGCCTGGCTCACCTGCTGTGAATAGCCGTAGATCACCGCATAATCGGAGACAAACGGACCAAACTGCTTTTTCTGATCGGTGGTCAGCGTCGGCAGACGTTCCCCACTCCGCATCGCGGAATTTTGCAGGAAGTCGATAAACGCTTTGCGCTGATCGCCTTCTTTATCGAAACACCCACTCAGGCTAACTACCATCAATAACGCCACCACGGACGCAAACCAGCGAGAGCAGGACTTTCCTGTCGCCATTTTCATACTCCTTCAGCCAAAAAAGCGCAAACTGGCACACACGTGCCTGACGCTGACAAGGATAGTCGAGGTAAGCCTTACAGGATACTCTTTCCTGCATTCCTGGAGGGAAAAGTCACCGGCCTGTCATCATCGCGGAAAAGGTTAGTTATTTATTGCCTTCATCACAATTCATAAGATTTCTCTTCCTCGACATGCATTAGATAACGCCATGAATTAATGGCCGTTTATTCAGTACCATGGGTGTTTCTTCCCCACGCGGTACGATAATCGTACGCATCCCCCGACCAGCACGTTGTTGAACAACGCTCTACGACCAAAAGCAACGCAAAAACCTGATCGCGGGCACGGCACATCACGCCCGCCCTTTTGCGTTTTTTTACTGTCGATTTACAAAAAAAGTGCTGAACAACTTTCCCGTTTCTTTATCAGATAATTAGTTCTGGCGGACGTCTGGCTGAAACGCGTCAGGGAAAATATATCGCACGAATAATCACTCCCGTGACAACACCTCATCCTTTTTACTGACTACGCTTAATGAGCTTGCCAAAAATAACAATCTCATTAGGCCCTCCAGAGGAGTTCTCAATGGAATATAAAGATCCGATGTCTGAACTGCTGAGTAGTCTGGAAAACATTGTTTTTAAAGACGATTCACAACGTATTACCCTGACACAAAAGCCCACTGCCTTTACCGAGTTTGAGCAACTGCGTAAAGGCTCCGGTTTAAAGATTGATGATTTCGCCCGCGCAATGGGCGTCAGCGTGAGCATGGTGCAGGAGTGGGAATCAAGACGAGAAAAGCCGACGGCCTCCGAACTGATGCTGATGCGCTTAATTCAGGCGAATCTTGCCGGTAGTAAACAGCCCGTCTGAAAGCATTACCGCTTTATCAGCCCCCGCCAGTGCGGGGGTTTTTGTTTTCCGTCAGCAAATACGCTGGCAGGAATCGTTCAAAAATCATCAAAAACAAAATCCAGCGCATTTTTAATGTTCTGCCGCCAGGGGCGCGCATTCATCACTTGATCCCCAATCTGGGCCATCCGCACGCTGGCCATTTCATGGGTCATCACCAGATAGTCTGTCCCTTCAACGTTCAGAATGGGCGTTAAGCGCCGGACAGGCGGTGCGGTTAACCTGCTCGCCGGATACAGAGGGATCACGATGCGGGTGTTAAGTTCTTCAATGATGTCGCTTTGAACATCCAGCAAATAAGGGTAGGCCTGACGATTCCCGTTATTACGATAGACAACGTACTGCATCGCTAAAACGTCCTGAAATCATCGGACAGGAGCTCATGCTCATCGGAAATCCGGTTGAGCTCCTGCAGCCCGGCCCGATTTTCCTGTTTCCAGCGTTCATTCCCTGAGGCATCAATCGCCTGCTTCAACGCGTCAGTCAGCACCGCTGAGAGATTGAGTCCCGCATCGCGCGCCTGCTGAAGTAATCCAGGTTCAAGCGTGACGCTCACCGTTTTTTTATGTCGAACATGCACGACTGGCATACCGGCCCCCCTTATTACACGTGTAAACTGCACCTGTCATTATGAGCAAAATTTGCTCACATAACCATTCCACCGCAGTGAAAGGACAGTTGAGCAACAATGCCAGCTCATGCTAACACGCAGGCATACACAGTATGCTGTCGCCAGAGAGAATCTGCGTGGAGGCTCGTAAAAACACGAATATTCCCCCGCGTTGTCGTAAAACCCCAGTCATAAAAAAACCCGCCGAGTGGCGGGTTTCTGACATGCGGAAAACCAATTACTGAAGCAGCGAAATATCCGCAACCTGCAGGAACAGTTCACGCAGCTTAGTCAGCAGCGTCAGGCGGTTGATACGCACGTCTTTATCTTCGGCATTCACCATCACGTTCTCGAAGAACTCGTCCACCGGCTCACGCAGGGCGGCCAGCTCAACCAGCGCTTCCTGATAGCGGCCTTCGGCGAAGAACGGCTGCAGTTTATCGCGCAGGACAACCAGATGGGTCGCCAGCTTGATCTCTGCGGCTTCTTTCAGCACGGAGGCATGAACGGTATCGTTCAGCGTCTCTTCGGATTTTGCGAGAATGTTGGACACGCGCTTGTTGGCTGCCGCCAGCGCCGCCGCTTCTTCCAGCGTACGGAAGTGCGAAACCGCCTTCATGCGCGCATCGAAGTCTGCCGGGCGAGTCGGACGACGCGCCAGCACGGCCTGGATGGTATCGACGCTGAAGCCTTCGTCCTGATACCAGGCACGGAAGCGGCCCAGCATAAAGTCGATAACCTCATCCACAACCTTCGCGTTGGTCAGCTTGTCGCCGTACAGGCGCACCGCTTCTTCGGTCAGCGTCTGCAGATCGAGGTTCAGGTTCTTCTCAACGATGATACGCAGCACGCCAAGCGCGGCACGACGCAGCGCAAACGGGTCTTTGTCGCCTTTCGGATGCTGGCCAATGCCAAAGATGCCCGCGAGGGTATCCATCTTGTCGGCGATCGCGACAGCACACGCAACCGGGTTGGACGGCAGGTCATCACCGGCAAAGCGCGGCTGATACTGCTCGTTCAGCGCAACGGCCACGTCTTCGGCTTCGCCGTCGTGACGCGCATAGTGCATGCCCATGATGCCCTGAGTGTCGGTAAATTCGAACACCATGTTGGTCATCAGGTCGCACTTGGAGAGCAGGCCCGCGCGGGTTGCATGATTCACATCTGCGCCAATCTGCCCGGCAATCCAGCCCGCCAGGGCCTGAATGCGGTCAGTTTTGTCACGCAGGGTGCCGAGCTGTTGCTGGAACAGCACGGTTTGCAGGCGCGGCAGGTTGTCTTCCAGACGCTTTTTACGGTCGGTGTTGAAGAAGAACTCCGCATCCGCCAGACGTGGGCGAACCACTTTCTCGTTACCGGAGATAATCTGGATCGGATCTTTGGATTCGATGTTAGACACGAAGATGAAGTTTGGCAGCAGCTTGCCGTCGTTGCCGTAGACCGGGAAGTACTTCTGGTCACCTTTCATGGTGTAGACCAGCGCTTCCGCAGGCACCGCGAGGAATTTCTCTTCGAACTTCGCGGTCAGCACAACCGGCCATTCCACCAGCGAGGTCACTTCTTCCAGCAGGCTTTCGCTCAGATCGGCGTTGCCGCCGATTTTGCGTGCTGCGGCTTCAGCATCCGCTTTGATGGTGGCTTTACGCGCTTCGTAGTCAGCAATAACTTTGCCGCGCTCCAGCAGAATTTGCGGGTACTGATCGGCGTTATCGATGGTGAATTCCGGCTCGCCCATAAAGCGATGGCCGCGGATCACGCGATCGGAGTCGATGCCGAGAATCGTTGCCGGAACAACTTTATCGCCCAGCAGCAGGGTCACGGTGTGAACCGGACGCACGAACTGCACGTCGGACGCGCCCCAGCGCATCAGTTTCGGAATAGGCAGCTTCGCCAGCGACGTCGCTACCATGTTCGGCAGCAGCGCTTCTGCGCTTTCGCCTTTAACATGGGCGCGATACAGCAGCCATTCACCTTTGTCGGTTGCCATGCGCTCGGCCTGGTCTACGGTGATGCCGCAGCCGCGCGCCCAGCCTTCAGCCGCTTTGCTCGGTCTGCCTTCGGCATCAAACGCCGCAGAAACCGCCGGGCCGCGTTTTTCAACTTCGCGATCGGGCTGCGCCGCCGCAAGGCCAGCGACCTTCAGCGCCAGACGGCGAGGAGCAGCGAACCACTCAACGTTGCCGTGGGCAAGACCGGCGTTATCCAGCTCAGCAGTGAAGTTCGCAGCAAAGGATTCCGCCAGGCTGCGCAGGGCTTTTGGTGGCAGCTCTTCGGTGCCGATTTCCACCAGGAAAGTTTTTTCAGACATGGCCGCCTCTTATTTATTCTTGTTGCACATCGGGAAGCCAAGGGCTTCACGGGAAGCGTAATAGGCTTCTGCCACGGCTTTGGTCAGGGTGCGAATGCGCAGAATATAGCGCTGACGCTCGGTGACGGAGATGGCTTTACGCGCGTCCAGCAGGTTGAAGCTGTGCGCGGCCTTCAGAATACGCTCATAGGCAGGCAGCGGCAGCGGGTTTTCCAGCGCCAGCAGCTGCTGTGCTTCCTTCTCGTACTGCTCGAAGCAGGAGAACAGGAAGTCGACGTCGGCGTATTCGAAGTTATAGGTGGACTGCTCCACTTCGTTCTGATGGAACACGTCGCCGTAGGTGGTTTTACCCAGCGGGCCGTCGCTCCAGACGAGGTCGTAAACGCTGTCTACGCCCTGAATGTACATTGCCAGACGCTCCAGACCGTAGGTGATTTCGCCGGTCACCGGCTTACACTCCAGGCCGCCAACCTGCTGGAAGTAGGTGAACTGCGTCACTTCCATGCCGTTCAGCCACACTTCCCAGCCCAGACCCCAGGCGCCCAGCGTTGGGTTTTCCCAGTTATCTTCCACGAAGCGGATGTCGTGAATGGTCGGGTCCATACCCAGCTCTTTCAGGGATCCGAGGTACAGCTCCTGAATGTTGTCCGGCGATGGCTTAATCACCACCTGGAACTGATAGTAGTGCTGTAAACGGTTCGGGTTTTCGCCATAGCGACCATCGGTCGGGCGGCGGGACGGCTGCACGTAAGCAGTCGCCATCGGCTCCGGGCCGAGCGCGCGCAGACAGGTCATCGGATGGGAGGTGCCAGCGCCGACTTCCATGTCCAGTGGTTGAACAATGGTGCAGCCCTGACGAGCCCAGTAATCCTGTAAGGTCAGGATCAGGCCCTGGAAAGTCCTGGTATCAAACTTTTGCATATTTTTCGTGCTGGATACGTGTGGAATTAAGGAAGGGTCAAGTATACCCGCTGGCTGCGAGATATACAGTATGAATGACAGTTGTTGCAGGAAAATTGAGGGAATAGTGGGGAAATGCGGGGCATTTCCCTCCTGCATCCTCGCTGCTTAGCGCATCGAAAGGTGCAAAAATTGACCATCAGCATCAAAAGAGCAAACGAAGCTCTCATTCTTCGGCGTATAGCCTTTAAGCTCGTAGCTGCCCTGAAACTGCTCGAAGCCGGTGACATCAACCTTTTGTGCCCCAGTGTTATAGCGTTCTGCCGCTTTGTCTTTGCAAAGCTGTTCCATATTCAGCGAACGGGTCGAATCGATTTTCGCCCTTTGCGCTTTTTGCTCCGGCGCTTTTGGCGCGCTACACCCTGCAAGTAGCGCAGCCATCAGCAGCGCCAGGAAATACTTCATCATCATTTTTCGTTACGGCCTTATTCTTTGCCTGTTATTGTCACTTTTAAGACTAGAGTGTTTTTCTGACTCTGCATTCTGCGAATCCGTTCCCTGGTCGACAAGCCATCCGCGGTAAACTCAGATTTTTCCAGAGGGACAATGGCCGGACGCACCGGTCAGACTTTTTTTAGCACCGAACTGAGGAACCGATGTCAGGAAAGATTAGCTGGATTAACAACCTGCGAGGGATTGCCTGCCTGATGGTAGTGATGATCCACACCACCACCTGGTATGTCACCAACGCCCACAGCACCAGCCTGCTCAACTGGGATATCGCCAATCTGCTGAACTCCGCCTCCCGCGTCAGCGTGCCGCTCTTTTTCATGATTTCCGGCTACCTTTTTTTTGGTGAACGCAGCGCCGCACCGCGTCACTTCCTGCGTATCGGCCTGTGCCTGCTGTTTTACAGCGCCATCGCGCTGGCTTACATCCTGCTGTTCACCCACATCAACGCGGAGCTGTCACTGAAGCATCTGCTGCAAAAGCCCGTGTTCTATCATCTGTGGTTTTTCTTCGCAATTTTCGTGATTTACCTGCTTTCTCCCTTAATTCAGGTAAAAAGCGTCAACGGCTGGATGCTGATGGCATTGATGGTCATGCTCGGCGTGGTCGCTAACCCCAACACGGTGCCGGTGAAAACGGGCGGATTTGAATGGCTGCCGGTCAATTTATATATCGACGGCGACACGTTTTACTACGTGCTCTATGGCCTCTTAGGCCGTGCGCTGGGGATGATGAACACCGATAAAAAGCCGCTGACGCTGCTTTGTGCGGGCCTGTTTGTCGCATCGGTCTGGATTATTTCACGCGGTACGCTGCACGAACTGAAATGGCGTGGCAATTTCGCCGATACCTGGTATCTCTACGCCGGGCCGATGGTGTTTATTTGCGCCGTCACGTTATTCACCTTTGTGAAAAACATGCTGAACAGTCGCGAACTGCCCGGATTAAGCCTCATTTCGCAGCATTCTCTGGGGATTTACGGCTTCCATGCGCTGATCATCCACGCGCTGCGTTCAGGCGGCATTGAGCTGAAAAGCTGGCCGCTGCTCGATATCCTGTGGATTTTCTGCTCCACGGTGGCGGGCAGCCTGCTGCTCTCAATGCTGGTGCAGCGGATCGACGCTCGTCGGTTGGTGAGCTGACGCCCGGGAACGGGCGCGATGCAGCTGGCGTGCCGAGGTGAACCCTGCCGCCAGCGCCGCCTGTTCCATACCGCGCCCCTGCAACAGCTGCTGTTCAGCGAGCGCCAGCCGGAGCTGCTCCAGATAATCCCGCACGCTGATGCCCAGATGCTGCCTGAACAACCGCGTCAGATGGCGCGGCGTGACGTGCGCCTGCCCGGCAATGTCCACCAGCGGCCAGGCACGTTGTGGAGCAGCGGTTAATGCATCCTGTGCACGGTGAATGGCCGGATGCAGGTGGTTACGGTAGCGCAGCCAGGGCGAAAGCTGCGGGTCATCCCCGGAGCGACGAAACCACACCACCATCTCCCGCGCCACCGCCATTGCTCGTTCCGGGCCGTATAACCGGTTGATAAGATGCAGCGCCAGATCGATACCGGAGGTGATCCCGGCGCTGGTCCAGATGCCTTTATCCTCAATAAAAATGCGGTTCTCTTTAACGATCGCCCCTGGTGCCGCAGCCTTCAGGCGTGAAATCACATCATGATGGGTGGTGCACTGCACGCCGTGCAGCAGTCCGGCTTTCGCCGCCAGCAGCGAGCCGGAACAGACGCACATCAGCGCGATCTCCCGCGCATGCAGCTGCGGCTGCTGGCGCATCAGCCAACGGCGGGCCAGCTCTGCCTGCGGCGTGGAAAAGAAATGGTCTGAATCGCAGACGCCGGGCAGCACCAGCAGGCTGCCCGGCGGAAGACTGTCCGGCAGCGGCTGAATATTGCCCATCGTCATGCCGATGGAGGTGGGTACTTCCGCGTCTGGCCCAATGTAGTGCAGGCGAAACGCCTCCCCCGCCAGCACGAACGTTTCTGCCGGGCCGGTCATATCCAGCGACAGCACTCCGGGCAGCATCACGAACCAGACGTCAGTGGTCATAGCGATTCAAGCGTCTCCGCAACGGTTTTGGGGGTGGCAAAGCGCCCGGCCAGCACGGTTTCAGTGCGGTGGCGCAACGTTTCAACATCCAGCGTAACGCCTTTGTGGGTCATCGGGAAGGTCAGCGTCGCTTCGGTAACAAAGGTCACCTCGTAGCCCAGATCGGAAGCCACGCGCGTGGTGGTTTCACAGCACTGTTCAGTCCGCATACCGCAGATGACCAGATGATTGATGTCGCGGCTGCGCAGCCAGAAATCCAGCCCGGTATCGGTAAAAGCATTATGGACGTGTTTGTGGAAAACCACATCAGGCTGATGACGTAAAAAGGACATCGGCTTAACGAAACCACTCTCAAGCGAGAAGACACCCCGATCGTCAACGTGGAAGATATCCACAACGGGCACGTTACGCTGCTGACAGCCTGCAATCAGCGCCAGCATTGACGCCTGGAAGGCAGGAAAATCGGCGGTTTGCCAGAAGGCGCGATGCTCGAAGGACTGCTGGGTATCAATGTTAATTAATGCGGTGCGGGACATAGTCAGACTCCTGTTCGTGTCGGTGTAGAGCCATTGTGGACACGAACAGGCGGCCTGATAAGGTCAAAAAAGGACAGCTAAACGCTGCTTCAGGACATCAGCGGCTTGAGCTGCTGATAAAGCTGGCGGAAGGTTTCGCGACGTGGCGCATAGGCGGCATGCTGCGGCGCATCAGGCTGATGCGTCTGCTCCAGCGTGAGCTGCGGCAGCAGGTCGGTATACGGTTTACCGGGATGCAGGGCAAGCTGAGCAAGGCGCGCGGCACCCAGTGCGGGCCCCACGTCGCCACCGGTACGGTATTCCAGCGCGATACCGCTGATATCCGCCAGCATTTGCCGCCAGTAGGCACTGCGGGCACCGCCGCCTATCAGCGTCACGCTGTCTGGCTTAATGCCGCAGTCGTGAACAACGTCCATACCGTCAGCCAGCGCAAAGCCCACACCTTCCAGTACTGCCAGCGCCAGCTCCGCCGGGCCATGTTGATGGGTCAGACCGAAAAATACGCCCTTCGCATTCGGGTTGTTGTGTGGCGTGCGCTCGCCGGACAGGTACGGTAAAAACCACACCGGATCGGCATTTTTATCTGCCGTTTGCGCGGCAGCCAGCAGTGCAGGAACGTCGCCGATCCCGGTCAGTTTCGCGGCCCAGTCAAGGCATGAGGCTGCACTTAGCATCACCGACATCAGATGCCATCGGCCGGGCAAGGCGTGGCAGAAGCTGTGCACCGCGCTCTCAGGCTTGCTGAGAAAACCGTTGCTGACGGCAAAATAAACCCCCGACGTACCCAGCGATAACATGGCCTGGCCCGCGTCGACCATGCCGACGCCAACTGCACCCGCAGCATTATCGCCACCACCTGCAACAACGGGCACCGCAGGCATATTCCAGGCCTGGGCTACCGACGGCAAAAGCGCGCCGGTGATGTCGCAGCCCTCAAACAAGGCAGGCATGTTATCGCGCGTTAAGCCGCACGCCTGAAGCATCTCGTCGCTCCAGTCACGCTTTGCCACGTCCATCCACATCGTGCCCGCCGCGTCCGACATATCGCTGGCGAAATCGCCGGTCATGCGCAGACGAAGATAATCTTTTGGCAACAGCACCTTATCCACTTTGCGGAACACATCTGGTTCGTGGCGCTGTACCCACAGCAGCTTCGGTGCCGTAAAGCCAGGCATCATCAGGTTGCCGGTAATTTCCCGCGAGCGAGGGACAGCCTTTTCAAGCATGACGCACTCTTCAGCGCAGCGCCCGTCGTTCCACAAAATGGCCGGACGCAGCACGCGCTGATGCTTATCAAGCAGCGTTGCGCCATGCATTTGCCCGGCAATGCTCAGGGCTTTCACTCCGGCGAGAGAATGCTGAGCGCCTAACGCTTTCATCGCGCTATCCGTAGCCCGCCACCAGCTCTCAGGATCCTGTTCCGACCACAGCGGAGACGGACGCGAGACCGTGAGCTTTTCCGTCTGCGTTGCCAACAAATCACCCTGCTCGCTGAGCAGAATGACTTTTACCCCGGATGTGCCGAGGTCGATCCCGATGTACATAGTGGCTTCTCCATAATCAACGTGCCGGGCGGCGCTACGCTTGCACCGGCCTACAGATTTTGTAGGCCCGGTAAGCATCGCGCCACCGGGCGATCAGGTATTACTTATCAAACAGATAATGGTTAACCAGGTTCTCCAGCAGCTCCTGATGCCCGCTATGGTGCTGCGGAGCAAGGCTGTGCTGCTCGGCATATTTAGCAATATCGGTCAGCGACATCTGCCCTTTCAGGATCTGCTGGCCCAGTTCGCCATTCCAGCCCGCATAGCGGCGCGCCACGCGCTTGTCGAGCTCACCGTCTTCAATCATGCGGGCCGCCACCTTCAGTGCCAGCGCCATGGTGTCCATGGCACCAATATGACCGTAGAACAGATCATATTTATCGGTGCTCTGGCGACGTACTTTGGCATCAAAGTTCAGGCCGCCGGTGGTAAAACCACCCGCTTTGATAATTTCATACATCACCAGCGCATTTTCTTCCACGCTGTTCGGGAACTGATCGGTATCCCAACCAAGCTGCGCATCGCCGCGGTTGGCGTCCACTGAGCCGAACAGCCCCAGCGCGATAGCCGTGGCAATTTCATGGTGGAACGAATGTCCCGCGAGCGTCGCGTGGTTGGCCTCGATATTGAGCTTAATCTCTTTTTCCAGACCAAACTGCTTCAGGAAGCCATAAACGGTCGCCGCATCATAGTCGTACTGGTGCTTGGTCGGTTCCTGCGGCTTCGGCTCAATAAGCAACGTGCCACGGAAGCCAATTTTGTGTTTGTGCTCAACCACCATCTGCATGAAGCGGCCAATCTGTTCACGCTCCTGGCGCAGGTCGGTATTCAGCAGCGTTTCATACCCTTCACGCCCGCCCCACAGGACGTAGTTTTCGCCACCGAGCTGATGGGTGGCGTTCATTGCCGTCACCACCTGCGTGGCGGCCCAGCTGAACACTTCCGGATCCGGATTGGTGGCGGCACCTGCGCCGTAGCGCGGATGGGTGAAGCAGTTGGCGGTGCCCCACAGCAGCTTCACGCCGCTTTGCTGCTGCTTTTCGGCCAGCACATCGACCATCTGCGCAAAGTTATTAAGATATTCCTTCAGCGAGGCGCCCTCTGGCGACACGTCCACGTCGTGGAAGCAGTAGTACGGCACGTTCAGCTTGTGGAAGAATTCAAACGCCACGTCAGCCTTACGCTTTGCCAGCGCCAGCGCTTCGCCGGGCTGCTGCCACGGACGGTCAAACGAGCCCACGCCAAACATATCTGCGCCATTCCAGCAGAAGGTATGCCAGTAGCACGCCGCGAACCGCAGGTGATCTTCCATGCGCTTGCCGAGCACCAGCTCGTCCGGATTGTAGTGGCGGAAAGCCAGCGGATTTTGCGATGTCGGGCCTTCATAGCGAACACGATCGAGTTGGTCGAAATAAGCTTGCATAATTGAACTCCATTAGACGCGGCGAATACCAGGTTGTGCAGTAATACTGTTACCTGATTTGCGGTTGCTCAATTACGTTATTTCACACTGCGATTAAGAGAATCCACAAACGTGCGCTGGCTCGCAAAATATCCGCCACGCTTTTCTTTTACGATCGCGCTTCCATACATCCATGCAACAAAAGGCTGAAACGATTTAAAATTCGATCGCGGTCATAATTCGGAAAATAAACCAAATATCGTAATCAGAAGATAAAAATCTGTAATTGCCATAAATCTCGACCGTGCTAAAAATTTGCAGCGTGTCCATCGTGCTTGTTTCTTTTTTCACCAGTATCACCCCTACGTACCGACAAAAGGCCCTACGATGATGAAAATGAAAAAACTTTGCCTCACGCTTTGCGCCTCGCTGCTGCTGACAAGCTTTGCGGGTATCGCTAAGGAAGTCAAAATCGGCATGGCGATCGACGACCTGCGTCTTGAACGCTGGCAAAAAGATCGTGATATCTTTGTGAATAAAGCCGAATCTTTAGGTGCAAAAGTATTTGTACAATCTGCTAACGGCAATGAAGAAACGCAAATGTCGCAGATTGAAAATATGATTAACCGCGGCGTGGATGTATTAGTCATTATTCCTTACAACGGTCAGGTATTAAGCAACGTTATTAAAGAAGCAAAACAGGAAGGCATTAAAGTGCTGGCCTATGACCGTATGATTAATAATGCTGATATTGATTTCTATATTTCCTTTGATAACGAAAAAGTCGGTGAAATGCAGGCACAAAGCCTCATTAATAAAGTCCCTGAAGGTAACTACTTCCTGATGGGCGGATCACCGGTGGATAACAATGCGAAGCTGTTCCGTGCCGGGCAAATGAAAGTCTTAAAACCGTATATCGACAACGGCAAAATTAAAGTCGTGGGCGATCAGTGGGCCGACGGCTGGCTGCCGGAAAACGCGCTAAAAATCATGGAAAATGCGCTGACCGCCAACAACAACAAAATTGATGCTGTCGTCGCCTCCAACGATGCCACTGCCGGGGGCGCAATCCAGGCGCTGAGCGCGCAGGGCCTGGCAGGGAAAGTCGCCATTTCCGGCCAGGATGCCGACCTGGCCGGCGTAAAACGCATTATTGCGGGCACCCAGACGATGACCGTATATAAACCCATTACTCAGCTTGCCACCACCGCCGCAGAAATTGCGGTTGAGCTTGGCAACGGTCAGCAGCCGAAATCAGACGCCACGCTCAACAATGGCCTGAAAGAAGTGCCCGCGCGCCTGCTCACACCCATTGAGGTCAATAAAACCAATATTGACGCCACCGTGATTAAAGACGGTTTCCACAAAAAGAGTGAACTGTAATTCCGCGGTCCCTCTCAGGAGGGGCATTTGCTTATGACGTGGAACATGACGTGGAGCCGCCATGCCTTATTTACTTGAAATGAAAAGCATCACCAAAACCTTCGGGGTGGTGAAGGCGATAGACAACGTCAGCCTGCGCCTGAACGCCGGGGAAGTGGTTTCCCTGTGCGGCGAGAACGGTTCAGGCAAGTCGACGCTAATGAAAGTGCTGTGCGGTATTTACCCGCACGGCAGCTTCGAAGGTGAGATTATCTTTGCCGGGGAGCCGCTGGAGGCAGGGCACATTCGCGACACTGAACGCCGGGGCATTGCCATCATTCACCAGGAGCTGGCGCTGGTTAAGCATCTGACCGTGCTGGAAAACATCTTTTTAGGCGCAGAGATCACCCGCCACGGGATTCTTGATTACGATCAGATGACCCTGCGCTGCGAAAAGCTGCTCGCACAGGTCAGTCTTGCCATTTCGCCCGACACACGCGTCGGTGATTTAGGGCTTGGGCAGCAGCAGCTGGTCGAAATCGCCAAGGCGCTGAACAAACAGGTCCGGCTGCTGATTCTGGACGAACCCACGGCCTCGCTCACCGAGCAGGAAACCGCTGTGCTGCTGAATATTATTCGCGACCTGCAAAACCACGGCATCGCCTGCATCTACATCTCCCACAAGCTTAACGAGGTGAAGGCTATTTCCGATACCATCTGCGTGATCCGCGATGGCCAACATATCGGCACCCGGGACGCCACCGGCATGAGCGAAGACGACATCATCACCATGATGGTCGGCCGTGAGCTGACGGCCCTTTACCCGAACGAACCTCACACGCCGGGGGACGAAATCCTCCGTATTGAGCACCTCACCGCCTGGCATCCGGTAAATCGTCATATTAAACGGGTCAATGACATCTCCTTCTCACTACGGCGCGGAGAAATTCTGGGTATCGCGGGTCTTGTCGGTGCGGGGAGAACTGAGGCCGTACAGTGCCTGTTTGGCGTCTGGCGTGGCCGTTGGGAAGGCAAAGTGTTTATCGACGGCAAAGCGGTGAACATCGCTAACTGTCAGCAGGCGATTGCCCACGGCATCGCAATGGTGCCAGAAGATCGTAAAAAAGACGGCATCGTGCCGGTGATGGCGGTGGGGAAAAATATTACCCTCGCCGCGCTCGACCAGTTTTCGGGGCCGCTTAGCGCACTGGACGATGCAGCAGAGCAAAACTGCATCCTGAACTCCCTTTCCCGGCTGAAGGTGAAAACCTCCTCACCGGAGCTGGCGATTGGCCGCCTCAGCGGCGGGAACCAGCAGAAGGCCATTTTAGCCCGCAGCCTGCTGCTTAACCCCCGCATTCTGATCCTCGACGAGCCCACTCGCGGCATCGATATCGGCGCGAAATACGAAATCTACAAACTGATTAATCAACTGGTGCAGCAGGGCATCGCGGTGATCGTCATCTCTTCCGAACTGCCGGAAGTGCTGGGCCTGAGCGACCGCGTGCTGGTGATGCACGAAGGCAAACTGAAAGCGGACCTGGTCAACCATCAGTTGACCCAGGAACAAGTGATGGAAGCGGCCCTGAGGAGTGAACGCCATGTCGAAAAACACGCCGTCTGAACTGAAGCTGGATGCGTCAGCGCCCGCCACCTTTGCGGGGCTAAAGACGCTTAATTTGCAGGTATTTGTGATGATCGCCGCGATCGTTGTCATCATGCTGTTCTTTACCTGGACCACCGACGGCTCGTACCTCAGCGCACGTAACGTCTCGAACCTGCTGCGCCAGACCGCCATCACCGGCATTCTGGCGGTGGGGATGGTGTTTGTGATTATCTCGGCGGAAATCGACCTGTCGGTCGGGTCGATGATGGGCCTGCTCGGCGGCGCGGCGGCAATTTTTGACGTCTGGCTGGGCTGGCCTCTGCCGCTGACGATTATCGTCACTCTGGCGCTGGGCCTGGTGCTCGGTGCATGGAACGGATGGTGGGTCGCCTACCGCAAAGTCCCGTCGTTTATCGTCACGCTTGCCGGGATGCTGGCGTTTCGCGGCATCCTGATTGGTATCACCAACGGCACCACCGTTTCCCCTACCAGCCCGGCGATGTCGCAAATTGGTCAGAGCTACCTGCCGGACGGCGTCGGTTTCATCATCGGCGTTGTCGGGCTGATGGCGTTTGTCGCCTGGCAGTGGCGTGGGCGCATGCGCCGCCAGTCGCTGGGGTTAACGAATTCAGCGTCCACTGGCGTCGTGGGTCGCCAGGCGTTAACTGCGGTGATTGCCCTTGGGGCCATCTGGATGCTGAACGACTATCGCGGCGTGCCCACCCCGGTGCTCATTCTCGCCCTGCTTCTGCTGGCGGGCATGTTTATGGCAACCCGTACGGCGTTTGGCCGCCGCATCTATGCCATTGGCGGCAATCTTGAAGCAGCGCGCCTGTCGGGCATTAACGTGGAGCGCACGAAGCTCGCCGTCTTCGCCATCAACGGCCTGATGGTGGCTATCGCCGGGCTGATCCTGAGCTCACGTCTGGGGGCAGGCTCGCCTTCGGCAGGGAACATTGCCGAGCTGGATGCTATCGCCGCCTGCGTCATTGGCGGCACCAGCCTGGCGGGTGGCGTGGGCAGCGTCGCGGGTGCGGTAATGGGGGCGTTTATTATGTCCGCGCTGGACAACGGAATGAGCATGATGGACGTACCGACTTTCTGGCAATATATCGTTAAGGGCGCCATTTTGCTGCTGGCGGTGTGGATGGACTCGGCCACCAAGCGGCGAACCTGATCGCAGCCATTTCCGCTACCATGGCGACACCCGCGGGTATCGCCATTCTTGCCTCTTCAGGAAAGCAAAACATGTTTGAAAAGCGCCACCGGGTCACGCTGTTATTCAACGCCAACAAAGCCTACGACCGCCAGGTTGTAGAGGGCGTGGGGGAATATTTACAGGCGTCGCAGTCGGAATGGGACATTTTTATTGAAGAGGATTTTCGCGCCCGTACTGAAAACATCAAAGAGTGGCTCGGCGATGGCGTGATTGCTGATTTTGACGACCCAATCATTGAGGCCATGCTCGCCGATGTGGACGTCCCTATCGTCGGCGTTGGCGGCTCTTATCACCATCCGGACAGCTACCCGGCGGTGCATTATATCGCCACGGACAATCATGCCCTGGTGGAGAGCGCCTTTTTGCACCTGAAAGAAAAAGGCGTGCATCGCTTTGCGTTTTACGGCCTGCCTGCCTCCAGCGGCAAGCGCTGGGCCGTGGAGCGAGAGCACGCGTTCTGCCAGATAGTGGCGAAGGAAAAATACCGCGGCGTGGTGTATCAGGGCCAGGAAACGGCCCCGGAAAACTGGCAGCATGCCCAGAACCGTCTGGCAGACTGGCTGCAAACGCTGCCGCCGCAAACAGGGATAATCGCCGTCACCGACGCCCGCGCGCGTCATATTTTGCAGGCCTGCGAGCATCTGCACATTCCGGTGCCGGAGAAGCTCTGCGTCATTGGTATCGATAACGAAGAGCTGACCCGCTATCTGTCACGCGTGGCGCTCTCCTCCGTGGCGCAGGGCACCCGCCAGATGGGCTATCAGGCGGCAAAACTGCTGCATCGCCTGCTGGATAATGAACGCCTGCCACTCCAGCGGCTGCTGGTGCCGCCAGTGCGCGTCATCGAACGCCGCTCTACGGACTACCGTTCCCTTGACGACCCGGCGGTGATTCAGGCCATGCACTACATCCGCAACAACGCCTGCAAGGGTATAAAGGTGGAGCAGGTGCTGGATGCGGTCGGGATTTCGCGCTCAAATCTGGAAAAACGATTTAAGGAAGAGGTGGGGGAAACCATTCACGCGGTGATCCACAGTGAGAAGCTGGAAAAGGCACGCAGTCTGCTGGTATCCACTTCGTTGTCTATTAACGAAATTTCGCAGATGTGCGGCTATCCGTCGCTACAGTATTTCTATTCGGTATTTAAAAAAGAGTACGACACCACGCCGAAGGAATACCGGGAACGTTTTGGGGAAACCCTTATTTAAAAAACAAAAAGTCAGAAAACAAAAACGCCTTCCGATGGAAGGCGTTTCAGGATACTGAGCGGTGATTGATGCCGGGTGGCGCTTCGCTGACCGGCCTACAAGACTTCTCACAGGCCCGTGCTAACGGAGTGCTGCCGGGCAATCTTTCCGCCTTACATATGCGCGGCAATCAGACGCTGGTTATCCTGGTACATACTGAACAGGTAGTTGTTGTAGCTTGAACCGCGCGTTGAATAGCCTTTCAGCTTGTGGATCATGGCGCTGGCGGTCACTTCCTGGTCCGTTTTGCGCAGCTGCGCACGGGACTTACGGAAAGAGTTGTAGGCCGGATGGGTGTTGAGATTCACCGCGTAAGCTTCAACCGATTCTTTCACCGATTCAAACTGCGAGTACCCTTTCACTTTCCCGTTACCCGCCTGGCACTTGCCTTTGACACACTTCATGCCAAACAGATTATTGTTGGCACGGGCAAGTTTCGACGTACCCCAGCCGCTTTCGGCTGCGGCCATGGTCGCAACCATGCTGCCAGGGATAATATCCACACGCTCAAGCAGCGAGTTCCACGGCACTTTACGCGTATTCCCGGACCAGCTGATTTTATAGCGCTTAGTAATATCCTTCAGGCGCGCACGCTCAGAAGGCGACCAGCGAGCGTCATACTGCTTGGAAACAAGCCAGTTACGATCGGCGGTGATAGCCGCATTTTGGCTGGTGATATAAGGCATTACGGTCCGGAGAAACGCTTTTTTACGAGGTGTTCCGGAAGGGTATTTTCGCAAATCAGGAAGTGAACTACTCTTTGCACTATTGCGAGAATACTCTTGTTTACTGCTAACCTTACTACTACTGCTTGCCTTTATTACCGGGGCTTTGTGACTCGTTGTTGCTGTGTGCGTCTTTGCCAGCACGCCACCTGAAAATATACAGGTGAGTAACATGAGTATCGTGGCCCCATATCGTCGAATGGGAGTCGATATCATCAGGTCTCCTGGTCGGATTAAATCAGTCCAACGTCTTGAATTATTCACATAACTGCGAAATGAATCGCGAATTGTACCAAAAATACCCTGCGAGCGCACCCCAAGAAATAGTCTAATTCCGAAACAATGTCACGCATAAAAGACTCTCATTCGGCTCACGGCGCTGAAATTGCAGGCTTTATCGCAGAAATTTTTGCGCTGATTAGAGCCCGATCGCTCACCCTGCGTCGTCATCCCCCTAAATGCAGCCAAAGGAGGAGTGATGGCATCGTACCGGCTGGCAAAATGCCCAAAAACTGACACAGGTGAACGGAATGAAACTTGCTGCTCTGACCCTGCTGCTTCTGCCCGGCATAGCCGCTGCCGCCTGGAGCACGCCGGACTTTCCCGCTTTCACACCTGAAGGCAGCGGAACATTCATCAGTCAAAAATCGCTGGCGAAGGGTACGCGCCCTCTGACATTAAATTTTGACCAACAGTGCTGGCAGCCCGCTTCCGCGATCAAACTCAATGAAATGCTCTCGCTTAAGCCTTGTCAGGGCAGCGCTCCGCAATGGCGACTGTTTCGCGATGGGGTTTACACCCTGACGATCGACACCCGTTCCGGCACGCCCACGCTGATGCTAAGCGTCAAAAGCGAGACCCGCGACGCCGCGAAAGTGGAGGTTCGCCAGTGCCCGCGCGGGAATGGCAAACCGCTGACGCTTGATGTAGCCAAAACCTTTGCAGAAGGCAGCAAAGTCCGCGATTTTTACAGCGGGCAGACGGCCACCGTCAGCGGCGGCAAAATAACGCTCCAGCCTGCGGAGGGCAGCAACGGGCTTCTGCTGCTGGAAAATGCACAAACCAGCCAGCCTGCCCCTTTCAGCTGGCACAACGCCACCGTCTATTTTGTGCTCACCGACCGCTACGTGAACGGCAACCCACAGAACGACAGCAGCTATGGCCGCCACAAGGATGGTTTGCAGGAGATCGGCACATTTCACGGCGGCGACCTGCAGGGCCTCACCAGCAAGCTTGATTACCTTCACCAGCTTGGTGTGAACGCGCTGTGGATAAGCTCCCCGCTGGAACAAATTCACGGCTGGGTGGGCGGCGGTACCAAGGGTGATTTCCCGCATTATGCCTATCACGGCTATTACCCGATGGACTGGACAAAGCTCGACGCCAATATGGGTACGGAGGATGACCTGCATCGCCTTGTCGATGAGGCCCACAAGCGCGGCATCCGCATTCTGTTCGACGTCGTGATGAACCACACCGGCTACGCCACGCTCGCGGATATGCAGCAATACCAGTTTGGCACGCTCTACCTTAAGGGTGACGAGCTGAATAAGACGCTCGGAAAGCGCTGGACTGACTGGAAGCCCGGACTGGGCCAGAGCTGGCACAGCTTCAACGACTACATCAACTTCAGCGACAAAACCGCGTGGGCCAACTGGTGGGGGAAAAAGTGGATCCGTACCGATATCGGCGATTACGACAATCCCGGCTTTGACGATCTGACCATGTCGCTGGCCTTCCTTCCCGATCTCAAAACCGAATCTACCGTGGCATCCGGCCTGCCCATTTTTTATCAGCACAAACCCGATACCGCCGCCAAAGCCATTGCGGGCTTCACACCCCGGGATTACCTGACCCACTGGCTGAGCCAGTGGGTACGCGATTACGGCATTGATGGCTTCCGGGTGGATACCGCCAAACACGTTGAGCTTCCGGCGTGGGATCAGCTGAAAACCCAGGCCACGGCGGCGCTGGCTGAGTGGAAAAAAGCCAATCCCGACAAAGTTCTGGACGCAGCCCCGTTCTGGATGACCGGCGAAGCGTGGGGGCACGGCGTGATGCAGAGCGAGTATTACCGCCACGGTTTTGACGCGATGATCAACTTCGATTATCAGGATCAGGCCGCCAAAGCCGTGGACTGCCTGGCGAATATCGACCTGACCTGGCAGCAGATGGCCGACAAACTGCAACAGTTCAACGTCCTGAGCTATCTTTCCTCGCACGACACCCGACTGTTCCGCGAAGGCGGCAGCACGGCCGCCGAACTGCTGTTGCTGGCGCCAGGCGCCGTGCAGATTTTTTACGGTGATGAATCCGCCCGTCCGTTTGGCCCGACCGGTTCCGACCCGCTTCAGGGCACGCGTTCGGATATGAACTGGCAGGACGTCAGCGGAAAAGAAGCCGCCACGGTGACGCACTGGCAGAAACTTGGCCAGTTCCGCGCCCGCCATCCCGCCGTTGGGGCAGGCAGCCAGACCACACTCTCCTTACCGCAAGGTTATGGTTTCGTTCGCCAACACGGCGACGACAAAATAATGGTGGTATGGGCGGGAAAAGCAGACTGAATTTACCCTCTGCGTTAAAACAGAGGGTTATTCCACCCTGACATATGTATGCAGGATAAATAACCGGCACTGAATCCATTCACCCGTTTGCACCTCACAGTCGCAGGGGTTATGGTTAGCCCCTACCCAGAAGATCGACAGAACACCTGCATATGACTTTTTCACTTTTCGGCGACAAATTCACCCGTCATTCCGGTATCACCCGCCTGATGGAAGATCTTAACGATGGTCTGCGCACGCCAGGCGCCATCATGCTCGGCGGCGGTAACCCGGCGCAAATTCCGCAGATGAATGACTACTTCCACAATCTGCTGGCAGAGATGCTGGAAAGCGGCAAAGCCACCGAGGCGCTGTGCAACTACGACGGCCCGCAGGGGAAATCCGAACTGCTGTCCGCGCTGGCACAGATGCTGCGCGAAGAGCTCGGCTGGGATATCGGACCACAGAATATTGCACTGACTAACGGCAGTCAGAGCGCGTTTTTCTACTTGTTTAACCTCTTCGCAGGTCGCCGCGCCGACGGCAGCGTGCGCAAAGTGCTGTTCCCGCTGACGCCGGAGTATATCGGCTATGCCGATTCCGGTCTGGAAGACGATCTGTTTGTCTCAGCGCGTCCGAATATCGAGCTGCTGCCGGAGGGCCAGTTTAAATACCACGTTGATTTTGAGCACCTGCACGTCACCGAAGAAACCGGGATGATCTGCGTTTCCCGCCCAACTAACCCGACGGGCAACGTCATCACCGACGAAGAGTTAATGAAGCTCGACGTGCTGGCCAATCAGCACGGTATTCCGCTGGTCATTGATAATGCCTACGGCGTGCCGTTCCCGGGTATCATCTTCAGCGAAGCACGACCGCTGTGGAACCCGAACATCGTGCTGTGCATGAGCCTTTCCAAGCTTGGCCTGCCGGGCAGCCGCTGCGGCATCATCATTGCTAACGAGAAAATCATCAGCGCCATCAGCAACATGAACGGCATTATCAGCCTTGCGCCAGGCGGCATCGGCCCGGCGATGATGTGCGAGATGATCAAGCGTAAAGACCTGCTGCGCCTGTCCAAGACGGTCATCAAGCCGTTCTATTATCAGCGCGTACAGGAAACCATTGCGATTATTCGTCGCTACCTTCCGGAAGAGCGCTGCCTGATCCACAAACCGGAAGGGGCGATTTTCCTCTGGCTGTGGTTTAAAGACCTGCCGATCACCACCGAAATTCTTTATCAGCGCCTGAAGAAACGCGGCGTGCTGATGGTGCCGGGTGATTTCTTCTTCCCGGGTCTCGACAAACCCTGGCCGCATACGCATCAGTGCATGCGTATGAATTACGTTCCGGAAACGGAAAAAATCGAAGCCGGGGTGAAAATTCTCGCCGAAGAAATAGAAAAAGCCTGGGCCGAAAGCGGATGTTAAATAATAGTGGGTTCCGAATTTCAGGAGCCCATTTTTTCCGTGATCGATATCGTTAATTAAGGATATATCCTGATAACAATATTCCCTTCACGCCATTAAGAATCATCTCAAATTATTCGATGAATTAACGAGCGCTTTATTTCCGACACATGAATTTAGCAGCACTTAAATGAACACAATGATTTAACCAGCTGATTTTCAACCACTATAAAAAGCATTCATTTTACTCTCCCGGTTTATAAAAAAACGGCATTGCTATTATCCGTGTCTTCACCCTCCTCACAGGCACAACCCATTAATTTCCTCTTACACTGTTCTATACGCCGCCCGGCGTTTTAATCAGTGGAGTATTGTTATGGCCTCGAATAACGTTAGCCACTTAAGCGTTATCGCAGTGGCGGTACTGCTCGCATTTTCTCTTTCTGCCTGCAGCGGCAGCGGCGGAGGTTCACATTCCACCGCGAAAAATAATCCCACCACCGGCAGCAGCGGCTCGGGTTCTGACGACGGCAGCGGTGGTGGCACAACCGCCAACAACGGCGGCGGCGGCTCCGGAGGCGGGGGAACAGGCACTGGTGGTGGTGGCACAGGAACCGGAGGCGGAGGAACCGGCACTGGCGGAGACGGAACAGGCGCAGGAGGTGGTGATGGAACCGGCAACGGCTCCGGCGGCACCTCTACAGCTGCGCTGAATAACGTGCTCAGCGATACCGGCAAAACCGTCACCTCGGTCGGCAACACCGTCGATAGCCTGGGCAGCCAGTTGCCGACGGATAACCCGGTCACCTCAACCGTTTCCACCACGGTTAGCGGCGTAGGCAATGCGGTTTCTACCGTCGGAACGGGTGTCACGGCAGGCATTGGCAACCCAGCCAATGCTAACGGCCTCGGCACCACAACCAAAGGCGTTACCACAACCGTAACCTCACTGGGTGATACCGTCTCGACCGTCGGCACGGATCTGGCAAGCTCGACGTCCGGCACACCGCTTGGCGGCGTAACCGGCGTGGTAGGCAACGCCGTGAACAGCACCGGGCAGCTGGTGAGCAACACCGGCACCGGCCTGACCAACGTTGTAGATAGTCAGGGCGTGACCAAAGTGACCACCGATGCAACCAGCGCCGTGAATAAAACACTCGGCGGCGTGCAGGGCGTGACGCAACAGGTCGGCACCACGACCGGACTTGGTGCACCGGTGAACGGTTTGCTGACTCAGGTAGGTACGAGCGTGAGTCAGATCGGCACCAACGTCAGCGCCAGCAATTCCGGGCTGAACGGCGTGGGTCAGGTCGTCACTAACGTCGGTCAGACGGTAACGGATACCGGCGGCCTGGTGAAACCAACCACCACGACCACCCCGGCCGGCAGCGGCAACGTCTCAGCTAACGCCTCGGTTAATACCAATAACAACGGTCTGGTCGCCACCGTCGACACCACGGTTAACAACCTGACCGCAGGCCTGACCGCCAACGCAGGCACAACGACCACAACCAGCCAGAGCAGTACCAACAACAACCCGCTCGGTGGCCTGAACTCGCTTGTCGGCGGGATTCTGAAACCGAAACATAACTAAGACAGACGTTCTGTGCCCCCGCAAAGGGGGCACATTTCACAGCAGTGACGACCCGCGCAGACGGGGCTCAGAACAGGGATTGCACACATGATACAGCAACTTTATTACGCGCTGCCCGGGCTGCTTCTGCTAAGCCTTGCCCGCGCCGATACCTTGCCCGCACTGATCGATCCCACTAACCCGGCGAAAGCCTCACGCGACGTTGCGCCCCCCGCAGAACCGCGCCCTGAACCCAAAGTCACGATACAAAAACCAGAATCAAAGCTGACGCCGGATACGCCAATTCAGGTCGGGCATATCCAGTTTATCGGCGGTACCGTTTATCCGTTGAAATCACTGCTGGATCCCTTCCGTCCCTACGCACAAAAAACCGTGCCGCTGAAAACCATCATTGGGCTGGTGAATGATATTACCGCCCGCTATAAAGCCGACGGCTACCCGCTTTCGTATGCGTTTTTGCCCGATAACAACTTTCAGAACGGCAATATCAAAATTGTGCTGGTCGAAGGTTACGTGGCCCACAGTGATATCAACAGCAACAACCCGAATATCGCCGCACGGCTGAAACGGCTGGCGGAGAAGATCATGGCAGAGAAGCCGCTGACCCAGGACACCTTCGATCGCTACAGCCAGCTGATGACCCGTACGCCCGGCGTGCCCGTCGATACCAGCGCACAGCTGCCGAAGAATATCTACGGGGCCGCCGCCATGCAGGTCACCGGGCTACAGCCGCATATCTGGGATATCTCCTCGACGCTGGATACGCGCAAAGGGCAGAACCTGGCGCTGGTTAACGGCACGCTGAGTAATTTGACGAGCTACGGCGATCAGCTTGGTGTTGCCACGCTGATCCCGCTCGACAAGGACACCCGCAAAACCTATCTCGGCCTGAACTGGCAGCAGTTTCTCAATGACGAAGGGCTGACCATGCAGCTGAAGGGCAGCTACTACCATGAGGACCCGCGGGATTTCACGCCGCTGCTTTATTTGCCCAACGACATCGCCATTAACGCGCGGCAAAAAACGACGCAGTACAACGGCGGCGTGAGCTTTGGCTACCCGCTGATCCTCACCGGTAAAGAGCAGCTCAACCTGACCGGAGGCATGGATTACACCGACAAACGCAACGATTACGATCTCCAGGCGAATATTGCCGGGCAGAAGTATGGCCTCGACGCGCAGCATCAGCACGTGCGCTACCCGGCGCTGGAGTTTGGCGTCAACGGCGTGAAGGCGTTCGCCACCACCAGCCTCAGCGGCCGCTTTGCGGTACGCCAGGGTATTAACGATCTCGGTGCAGACGCCGCCCCGGCGCAAAATACTGACCTGAACTTCACGCTATGGAAAGGGAACGTGGATGCGGCCTGGATGATAAGCGAAAAATGGAAACTCTCCACCTCATGGGAAGGTGACTGGTCGGACAATGACCTGCCGGAACCCGAGCGCGTCAGTTTTGGCGCGCAGCGCTTCGGGCGCGGCTATCAGGACAGCGAAGCCAGCGGCGATTATGGCTACGGCGGGCAGGTGGAGCTGCGCTATCTGCACATGCGTAAAGAGAGCACGTGGCTCGCCACGGTGCAGCCCTATGTGCTGGCGGACACGGCGCAAACCTGGTTCAACCAGCCGGGCTTGCCGCACCAGCGCCTCGGCTCAATTGCCACCGGGATCATGGTTGGCGATAACCGACACTACAGCGTGACCGTTGAAGCGGCAAAGCCAGTCGGCGATGTGCCGACCGACAACCACAGCCGCGACTGGCGCTACAGCCTGACGGTCACCTGGAACTTTAACAATCTGCGCTGATTCAGGTCCAGGGCGATGACAAATTGCGGATATGGGTAATAGCGGAGCCGTGTGGCCTGTCAGCAACATCACAATGCCCGGCGGCACAAGCTTGCCGGGCCTACAAAGCCCTATACTTCACCGTAGGCCCGGTCAGCGACGCGCCACCGGGCAATTAAACTCGCTCTCCGGCTAAAAATTCGCTCACTTCTCCTGCCCAATCCTGCGGATAAAGTCCTTCACGAACATCACGGTAAAACGTTGAGAATGGCCAATCCTTTACTCGTTTAACCCATCCATGTTTCACGGGATTGATGTAGCAATAATCCACATGTCGGCGGTAATCCTCTTCGTTGCGAATCGTATGTTCCCAGAAGCGCGGTTGCCAGATATCACCCGACCCGATATCCCGTGAAAATCTCTTTTTGATATCCCGCCAGCGACCGGAGAAATCACAATCATCAACAGGTAGCGTCCAGATACAGTGCATATGTTCGGGTAAAATAACCCAGGCATTAATGTGAAATGGCCTCCGGCGTTTCACCTGTGCGATAGCATTTTTAAGATACATAATTTGATCGGTCAAAAGAGAGCTTTGCCTGTCTCTGAGATTTACCGTGAAGAACCATGTTCCACCCTTGATATAATTGCGGCGGTAATTCGACATACCTTACCTCCTTCATTACCCGGCATCGCCGGGGGGCGCCAAAGCTTACCCGGCCTACAATCGTATTCCTTATTGCATATCTGATTTAATGGCGACAATACGGCAAACTCGCCCGATCCACTTCCCCAAAATCTCCTTTCAGGAAAGCATCACGCAAACAACCTGTGCAGCAATGCAACCCGCGCCGTATTTTTCGACACTCACCGCAATTCCGCTTCCAGCGGCCGTTTGTCAATCTGTGTGCTTTACGCTGACGCTGTTTGACAATTCATGACCAGGCAGTAATCATTATTTTAATTACTGACCAGGCAGCTATCATGACTTCTTCCACCGCTTCTTCTGACAAAAACCTGCACCTTGGCCTGTTGTTCCATTTGGCAAACCAGTTTAAAGACCAGCTTATTGGCCACTATTTTTCCGGCAGCGGCATTACCGCTCCGCAATTTAAGGTGTTGATTAATATATTTAAAGGTAATACCAGCCCGGCAGAAATCTGCAAAAGCCTGCAAATGGATACCGGCGCCATGAGCCGGATGGTAGAGCGGATGGTGAAGAGCGATCTGATTGAGCGCCACCCCAACCCGCAGGACAAACGTCAGGTGATCCTGGCGCTGACCGCCAAAGGCCAGGCGCTGTGCGAAACCTTTCAAAATGAGGCGTTGAAAACCATTCTGGGCGAGTTAACCGCTCGCCTGACCACGGAAGAATCGCACCAGCTGACTCACCTGCTGATAAAAATGCTGCCGGATGAATTTACGGCCCCCCATCGCTAATAAAGGCCACACGCTATGTCTATGGAAAATACCGCTCCGGCACCTGAAAAACGCCCGAGTAAACGCAAACGCAACTTTGCGATCCTGTTCCTCGTGCTGATGCTGGCGGCGGCAGGTTGCCTCGCCTGGTATCTGCTTTATGCCCGCTATTACGAGTCCACTGACGATGCCTACGTCAACGGCAACCAGGTCACGCTGACGCCGCAGATTGCGGGCACCGTCACCCAGGTCAGCGTCGATGAAGGGGATTTTGTGCAGAAGGGCCAGCCGCTGGTGCTGCTCGATCCGAGCGACACCGAAATTGCGTTGCAGCAGGCCGAAGCCGATCTTGCCAGCACCGTGCGCCAGGTTCGCGGCCTGTACAGCACCGCGGATAACTACCGCGCGCAGGTGGCCGCGAAAAAAGTTGCCCTGCAAACCGCGCAGAGTGACTACGCCCGCCGGTTGAAAATCGCCGCTTCCGGGGCAATTGCCAGGGAAGATCTGGCCCACTACCGCGATGCCGTAACCAGCGCACAGAGCGATTTACTGGCCACCGAACAGGCACTGAAGACTAACCAGGCGATGATTGATAACACCGTTATCGACCAGCATCCGGAAATCAAAACCGCCGTCGCCACGCTTCGTCAGCGCTATCTGGATAACTCCCGCGCCACCATCGTCGCGCCGGTAAGCGGCTACGTCGCCAAACGCGCGGTGCAGCTCGGCATGCGGGTCACTTCAGGCACCACGCTGCTCGCCATCGTGCCGCTAAAGGAAGTGTGGGTGGACGCGAACTTCAAAGAGAGCCAGATGCAGGACATGCGCCTTGGCCAGAAAGTGACGCTGAATGCCGACCTGTACGGTGATGACGTGCAGTACCACGGCGTGATTGAGAGCCTGGGGATCGGCACCGGCAGCGCCTTCTCGCTGCTGCCAGCCCAGAACGCCAGTGGTAACTGGATCAAGATTGTGCAGCGTCTGCCGGTACGTATTGCCCTTGATGAACACGACATGCAGAAGCACCCGCTGCGTATCGGCCTGTCGATGAACGTGAAGGTGGATATCCGCGACGCCGACGGTCATCTGCTGCCGCAGAAAACGGTGGAGAAACCGCGCTTTACCACTGACGTATACGACACGCCGATGGCCGCTGCCGACAAGCTGGTCGCCAAAATTTTGCATGACAACAGCAGTGCTGTAGCCCAGCGCTAAGAGAGACGCTATGTCAGAGCCTAAGGCGGCCTTTACGCCGCCCAGCCTGTTTCTGGCGACGCTCGCGCTGTCGCTGGCCACCTTCATGCAGGTGCTGGACTCCACCATCGCCAACGTGGCGCTGCCGACCATTTCCGGCAACCTCGGGGTAAGCGCCGATCAGGGCACGTGGGTTATTACCTCCTTTGCGGTGTGTAACGCTATCGCCCTGCCGCTTACCGGCTGGTTTACCCGTCGCTTCGGCCAGCTGCGGCTGTTTATCGCCTCGGTGATGTTTTTCACGCTGACCTCATTCCTGTGCGGTTTCGCCCACAGTATGACGGAGCTGATTATCTTCCGCGCGCTGCAGGGCTTTTTCGCCGGGCCGATGTTCCCGATGTGTCAGACGCTGCTACTGGTGATTTTCCCGCCGATGAAGCGCAGCATGGCCCTGGCGCTGCTGTCGATGGTGACGGTCGTCGCGCCGATTGTCGGGCCGATTACCGGCGGCTGGATCACCGACAACTACTCCTGGCCGTGGATCTTCTACATCAACGTGCCGATCGGGATTTTCGCCTCCATCGTGGTGTGGACGCAGCTGCGCGGGCGTGAAGAAACCACCCAGTCGTCGCCCATCGACTACATCGGCATTATGCTGCTGGTGCTCGGCGTCGGGCTGCTGCAGGTGGTGCTGGATAAGGGCAACGACGAAGACTGGTTCTCTTCAACGCCGATTATCGTGATGTCGATTGTGTCTGCCATCAGCCTGGTCAGCTTCGTGATGTGGGAGCTGGGCGAACGCCATCCAATCGTCAACCTGCGCCTGTTTAAGGACCGCAACTTCGCCATCGGCACGCTGGCGCTGATGCTCGGTTACGCCGCGTTCTTCGCCATCAACATTATTCTGCCGCAGTGGCTGCAAACGCAGATGGGCTATACCGCCATCTGGGCCGGGCTTGCCGCCGCACCGATGGGCTTCTTGCCGCTGCTGCTGACGCCGATTGTGGGCCGCTACGCCACGCGCGTGGACCTGCGCCTGCTCTGTTCAATTTCATTCCTGACGATGGGCGTTTCGTGCCTGATGCGTGCGCAGTTCAACACCGACGTGGATTTCCGCACCATCGCGGGCGTGCAGATGTTCATGGGGATTGGCGTGGCGTTCTTCTTTATGCCACTGACCACGATCGTATTGTCGAACCTGCACGGTAACGAAGTGGCGGAAGGCTCGGGGCTCGCAACGTTCTTCCGCGTATTGGGCGGTTCGTTCGCTTCATCGCTCACTACGTGGATCTGGCAGCGCCGGGAGATTTTCCACCACGCGAACCTGACGGAGAGCATATCGCAGTACAACCCGGCAGCGGTGGATTACGTGCAGAAGATGGGTGGCCCCACGCAGCAGCATTTTGCGATTATCGACCAGACCATCACCCAGCAGGCCTACATGATGTCGACCATCGATTACTTCTGGATCCTTGGCTGGGGCTTTATGGGGCTGATCGTGATTATCTGGTTTACGCGCCCACCTTTTGTGAGAGCAGGTGCACCGGGCGCGTCTACGGCTGCGCATTAACTGAGATTGCCCGGCGGCGCTAACGCTTGCACGGGCCTACGGAACGCAACACCGTAGACCGGATAAGCGAAGCGCCATCCGGCATCGTGGTTTTAAGAGCGGTCACCGTCGTCAGGGAACAGCATCGCGTCGCGCAGCAGATGATCGTTGCCGCGACGGCGCGTGAAGCCGATGCGGTCGAAATACTCGAGGATCTGAATGGCCAGCTTGCGCCCGACGTTCAGGCTGTCGCGAAAATCTGCCGCACAGGTTGAGCCGCGTTCCTGATCCAGTTTGCGGATCAGTGCAGCAAACTGCACAATCCGATCGTTTCGGTAGTAACGATCTTTGACGATCGCCGTAATCATGCCCTGCTGCGCCGCCTGCCGCAGCGTGACGCGCATCTCCTGCTCATCGGCACCCGTTTCACGGGCGATATCCCGCACCCACCACGCTTCGTCACCAAACAGCGCCCCGGCTTTATGCCACAGCGCGGCCTGCTCGTCGGTGAACCCGGCTTTGTGATCCGGCAGATGCAGCCAGCCGTGATGGCTGGCGATAAGACCTGATGCGCGCATCTGCTCCAGCAGCGCCAGCACCAGCGCCTCATCCTCCATCGGCAATGCGATACGGCGCAGGCGTTCGCGGCCCGGGCCTGGCTCATCGCGATGCTGATCGTGATAAATCGTCAGCGCGTTCAGCAGCTTCTCCTGCCAGCGTGCGGCAAGTGTGGCGCTGAGAATACTGTCATCCGCGCGCAGCAATTCCGGCTTCGCGGTCATTTCAGTCAGACCTTCGTTGTTAAGCTGTCGCGCCCAGCCAAACTCACTCAGGCGAACCGCATCGCGCTGTAAATGTATCTCCAGCGCCTGCGCATCGGTTCCGGCATCGGCGAGCGTTGCCAGCCAGTTCAGATATTCCGGCTTGCGCTTGCCGCGACGCGGCGGGTTGAGCGTCACCACCCGTGCGCCCGCAAGCGTCACGCGGGCTGAGATATCGCGCAGCACCAGGCGGTCGTTGTCTGCCAGCCACAGCGGCGTGTCGAACACCAGCTCCGCCAGGTTGTTCTCCAGCAGCGAAACGCGCCCGGTAATGTGGCTCGCCGCGTGGTGGATATGCAGCGGCTGCCACTGGCTCAGAGGTGTGTGGCAGTGCAGCTCGACAATCACGCGTTCCATCGGTTCAGGTAGCTGCTGCGCCAGCAGCCAGTCGCCGCGCGTCAGATCGTCTTTCTGCGCATCGCCCGCAATATTCAGCGCAATACGCTGCCCGGCTCGGGCCTGTTCAACCGGCTGGTTCTGCGCGTGCAGGCCGCGCACGCGCATCGGTTTATTTACGCCCGTCAGCCACAGCGTATCACCCACGTTCACTTCACCCGACAGCGCAGTACCGGTCACCACCAGGCCCGCGCCTTTCACGGTGAAGGCACGGTCAATCGCCAGCCGGAAGCGCTGATGCTCCACGTGCTGACGTTCGGCCAGCTGTAAAAGATGGGCGCGCAGTTCATCAATGCCCTGCATTTGCGTGGCGGCGGTTTCAAACAGCGAAACGTTCTCAAAGCCGTATTCACGCAAAACATCCAGAATTTGCTGGCGAACTTCGGCGATACGGGCCGCATCCACGCGATCGGTTTTGGTTAGCGCGGCGGTCAGCGTCGGCTTGCCCGTCAGCTGTAAAATCGCCAGATGCTCGCGGGTCTGGGCCATCACGCCGTCGTCGCAGGCCACCACCAGCAGGGCATGATCGATGCCGCCGACGCCTGCCAGCATGTTCGCCAGAAACTTTTCGTGGCCCGGCACGTCGATAAACCCCGGCACGCGCCCGTCAGGCTGCGGCCAGTAGGCGTAGCCCAGATCGATGGTCATGCCGCGGGCTTTCTCTTCGGGCAGGTGCGAGGCGTTCACCCCGGTGATGGCCTCCAGCAGCGTGGTTTTGCCGTGGTCGACGTGCCCGGCGGTGGCGATAATCATTTCAGCAGGTTCTCCAGAAAGCGCGGTTCATCCTCAAGGCAGCGCAGGTCGAGCCACAGGCGCCCGTCATAAATGCGCCCGAGGACGGGAAGCGCCAGGCGACGCCAGCGTTCGGCAAGCGATTCAAGCGACGCACCGCGCCCGTCATTGGGGGTAAACGTCAGGGCGTGAGAAGGCAAACGATCGACCGGCAGCGAGCCGCTGCCAATCTGCGACAGGCAAGGCTCCAGCCGCACGGTAAAGTCGGGAAGCTGCGCCTGAAGCGGCGGCAGCAGGCGTTCGCCCAGCTCACGAATGTCGTTTTCAGCACGCGTCAGTAAGCGCAGCGTTGGCAGCGCCTGAGCAAGTTTTTCCGGGTGCAGATAGAGGCGCAGCGTGGCCTCCAGCGCCGCCAGGGTCATTTTATCGGCCCGCAGCGCACGCTTGAGCGGGTGGGATTGCAGCTTCGCAATGAGCTCCCGTTTGCCGACGATGATCCCCGCCTGCGGGCCGCCGAGCAGCTTGTCACCGGAGAAGCTCACCAGGCTCACGCCGCTGGCGATAAGCTCCTGCGGCATGGGCTCTTTCGGCAGGCCGTACTGGCTTAAATCTACCAGTGAACCGCTGCCCAAATCGGCCACCACGGGAATGCCGTGCTCGTCGCCGATGGCCGCCAGCTCCGCTTCGTCCACCGCTTTGGTGAAACCTTCGACGCTGTAGTTGCTGGTATGGACCTTCATCAGCAGCGCGGTGCTTTCATTAATGGCTACGCGGTAGTCCCGCGCGTGGGTGCGGTTGGTGGTGCCGACTTCATGCAGCACGCAGCCCGCCTGGCGCATCACATCGGGGATGCGGAACGCGCCGCCGATTTCCACCAGCTCACCGCGCGAAACCACCACTTCTTTGCCGCCCGCGGTTGCCGCCAGCATCAGCAGCACCGCCGCAGCGTTGTTATTGACGATACAGGCGTCTTCCGCGCCCGTCAGGCGGCAGAGCAGCTCCGCCAGCGCGCTGTCGCGATGCCCGCGCCCTGCGCCATCCAGCGAATATTCCAGCGTCACCGGAGAACGCATCACCTGGGCGACGGCCTCGACGGCGGCCTCAGCCTGAAGCGCACGCCCGAGATTGGTGTGCAAAACGGTGCCAGTGAGGTTAAACACCGGACGCAGCGGGGTTTGTGCATCAGCGGCCAGCCGCAAGGCGGCGGCCTGCGGCCAGTTCTGACACCAGTCCGGCAGCGTACCGTTTTCGCGAATAGCCGCGCGGGCCTCGTCCTGCATCTGACGCAGCACGGCCACGACCTGGCTGTGCCCGGCCTGTTCGACCAGCACGGTAAAAGAAGGATCGCGCAGCAGGCGATCGGTGGCTGGAATCTGACTGAAGAGCGAAGGATTTTCAGTGTTCATGAGTAAGCCTGTTGTCTGCCGCCTCCCGACGGGAGAGGGGCTTTTGGCTTAATCATATTGATGAATGCTGCGCCTCTCAATGCGCTGGCGCGGGGTTTTGGTGAAAAGGTGAGGCTCCTGGACAGATGAATGGGAGAATAAAACCTCAGTTCTGACCATACTGTCCGGCTACTTTCCGGGAGGTATGGAGCACACGCAGGATGCGCACACGGGTATTTTCAGCCACGTACACGATGATGAACGGGAAGTGGGGCACCACCAGTTTACGCTGCTTGTCTGAGCGTCCGGCTCTCACCCCGGCGAGCGGGTTTTCTGTCAGGATTGATGCCATGCCAGCCAGCCTCCCATCGGCGGCGATGGCAACCACTGCGCCAGCTTCCCGGTTCAGATACAGGAAGATGTTTTCCCTGTCTTGTTGTGCGCGTTTTTCCCATTCAATCCTGATGGTCACAGCGACCCCCGCGTGGCGCGCCGCTTCAGCGCGTGCATTCGGTTTTCCATTTCATCGTTGCTGATGTACTCACCTTCACCTGCATCGTGGCGACTGAACGCCTGGGCTATCTGCTCTTCCAGCCAGCCTTCATGCTCGCTGCTTTGATAACGGCGCTCTTCGGCGGCCAGCTCCTCTGCGCGCTGACGCATGATTTCTGTCAGACTCGTCTGCTGACGCTCAGCGGCCTGCATTGCCAGACGCTTGGTTTCCTCATCGATACGGAAGTGGATGGTGCTGCTCATTGTCATAACCTCGCGTGGTGTCAGTTGTGTTGTCATTATGATATTCACTCTCCATGTTGTCATCCGGGATTTTCGCTTCACACTCTGCCTGGCCTGTCGTTGTATGGACTACCTGCAAAACCCGCACTGGTATATCTGTGCAAATAAGGCCCCTACAATTTTGCATTCAGTATCATTATTTCCTGAAGCCGCCTCGCATTTATTTAATCTGGCAAGAATCAAAGCACTGTATTTTTATTCAGAAAGGTATAATGGGCACAGAGTAATTTCATACATGTAAAGAAAGGGAAATATTCAAAGGCTGAATATCAATCATTAAAGAACGCGGCATGAAAGTGTTACCAGCACCTCCATGCCGCTGACCACAGACAACTATCAAGGAGTTGAATATGGCTGATACGAATCTTAAGCCAGGAACCACTCTCGCCAAAACACAATCGAAATTTTTGGCAGGTAATACAGAAAAACACGAGGCAGTACGCAAAAATAACAATTGCAGCTTGCCTAAGAAGGCAGAACCCAAAGCGTTGAGGCGTATGACGGTCAGCTACGTCAGCATTCGTCACTACGACCGCAAAACCAACAGAACGAAACGCTACACCCGAAGCGCCAGCCTGCGCCTGAACGGCACCTGGATGGAGGAAGCCGGGTTTACCACTGGCACAAAATTAGATGTTCGTGTGATGCCGGGTTGCTTGGTCATCACCACCCGCCCCGTGGACACGCCCCTGATGAAGGAGCTGAACAACATCAGCCAGTTGCCACAAGAAGAGCAGCAGCAGGCAATGGCATTTCTTCAGGGCGTGGCGGCCAGAGTGGCTCTTGAGACGGCGTAAGTGACATAAAAAATCCCGGCTTTTCGGGCCGGGATTTGTCGTTTAAGGTTGGTAGTCCTCGTATTCCCAAGCAAAGACACGGGAGAGTTTTTGCGCTATCGCCATCCAGTCATCGCCTTCACACTGATCGATATAATCCGTAATGGTCTTTTTGATCTCATCCAGATCGTATTTACGGACCAGAAGCGTATGACGCATCAACTCCGGTAACCAGTGGTGCTTGCAGAGCCATTCCGGGGTGCAAATACGAAGATCAAAATTGTCTGCTCCAGAGCTATCTTCTCCTCCAATACGCAATAATAACCTGAGAGAAAAACTATGCTCATCCTCCGGATAAAATTTATCCAACTCAAAATCGTCATTTGAAATACTTTTTAAAATAGCCTTCATATTTATTTCCTATTTTATATCCAGATGACCATTACCAATCTTGGTTTTATCCCCTGTCACCGGATCTATTTTGAAAGTTTCAAAATTAGCCTGAGTACCGGTTGTTGCATATGAACTATTATCTTTTGACGCTGGAAAACGATATACACGAGCACCATCAGCACTCATCAATCCAGTTCCATCACTGGTGAGTCTTGCACCATCACCAACCCATATCTGACCCAACCGATCAGCTTCTGCTTTAGTACCGGAACCCACACCATAATTCAGTTTACCATTATCTCCCTGAACCACTGCTGCCAGTATCGGATCCTGCTTCGCAATATTATTCAGGTTCTGCTGCATTAAGTCGTCTTTCAGCTTCGGATAGGTGGCGGTATTCTCCGCACCGCTCGAAGGTTTACTTTCTGTCTGGCTACCAGTTCCCGTTCCCGGCTTAGTCGATGGCGCAGACGGCTTCACCCCCGGTGTCAGCCCCTCATCCACCGCTTTCCCTGAGCCGATACCTGCTATCCCGCCAGCAATATACATCGCACCCAGTTGATAGCTAACAGCCGCTTTTGCAGACTCTTCACTCATTCCGGTGCGCATATACGCCGACACCATGCCGTTAAACAGTTCCTGCGTCTGTTGCGCTTCCGGGCTGGTTCCGTTAAGTAATTGCTGTATCTGCTGATAACCTGCCTGGGCTTCCTTCGTATTCTGGTAGCCCAGGTTCTGATAGGTGTCCTGCTTCTCCTGCGCATCCTGACGCGCTGCACTACAGGCCATCGCACTGCCACTCATGCAAGCATCAACCAGTGCCTTACTGGTTTCCGCATCCTTACGGTTCAGTGCATCCCGCTCCTGCTGCTCCTTCGGTGTCAGACTCTGTTTGTGGTTCAGCTCCGTCTGACGGCTCTTCTCCGTACTGCTCAGATAATTATTCTCAACCGCATTCTTCCCAGCGCTGGTGCCTGTTGCAGCTCCAGCTGTATTCCCTGTAGTGATCCCACCAGCCATACCCGCTGAAATACTCGCCAGCGCACTAACTGTCTGCTTCTGTTCCTCAGAAAGTTTATCTACACCAGGGTAGAGCATATTAGCGATTGCGCGTGCCGCCAGCTCTCCGCCCCCTGCACCAATCGCACCTGCCGCCGCGCTATTTCCCTGAAGCGCTGCAACCGCACCACCAAGGATCGCGTGAGCGATAGCATTGACCGCAGGGTTACCTTCTGTCGATTTCAGTAAGTGCGCCAGCTCCGGTGCCGAAGCACCCGCCAGTGCACCCGCTAAATTACCACCCGCGAGGCCCTGAAGTGCTGCCGTTGCGGCCTGGATACCGCGCTGAATGTCGCTGCCAGTGCCATACTTTTCCTGTTCCTTTTTGTATTCCGGCGTATCACGCAGTTTTGCCAGATATGCCTGCCGCTGTTCTTCCGTCGCATCCGCCGGAACAGGTCCATATTTATCCTGCGCAGCCTTCAGCGCATTCAGCTCACCCTGCGTCCGGGCGATATCCGCCACCTGGCCGCCGATATCGCTGATCATCCCGATTTCCTTCAGGCGGTTCTGCTCTTTCTCCTTGTCGAAGATCGGGCTGATGCTGTCATTGGCATGCTCGGTGTCGCGGCTCAGGTTCGCCACGTCCTGCTTCTGATGGTCCTTGTCGCGGATGGTGATGGTGCCATCAGCCACAGCGGCCTGAGTCGTGCCTTCGGCATGGCCGCTGTTGCCCGCCGCCGAAATCATTCCGCCCGGCATGTTGCCCTTGAACTGGTCGCCAAAACTGCCCGCGCCGCTGATGCTGATGCCGGAGTGCTCAGTTTTGAAATCCGCTTCGTTATGGATGTCCGTGAAGCCCAGCGTCCCGGTATCGAGGCTGTTTTTATCTGCCGTCGCCGTGGAAGCGATAACAGCACCATCCAGCTGGGTGTGGTTACCAACCGTGATATCGAAGCCGCCATCTCCGGCAAACATCCCGGTTTGTTCGGCGACGGAGTCAAAGCGGCTCTTCATCTTGTCCTGCGAGGCAGAGATGTAGCCGGAGCCCGTCATGCTGCCGAAGGTGAAGCTGCCGCCTGCCGCCACGCTGCTCTGCTTGCTGTCATATTTGTTGCTGTCCTGCTGGCTGCTCATCAGCAGGTCGTGGCCCACGTCGGCGACAATTTTATTGCCGTTGACCTGCGCCCCGTTGAGCACGGTGTCGTTTCCGCTCTTAATGGTGACGGTCTTGCCGCTGTCTATCGTGGTTTCAGTCCAGTCGGTGCCGTTGCCGTTGTCCTTGCCTTTTGCCGCGTTGACGTTGGCAAACACGCTGATACCGGCACCTTTACCTGCACCAATACTTACGCCGACACCGCCGCCGCTGCTGCTGTTCTTGCCGCTGGACTGTTGAGTGTTAGCGGCCCCGCTGAGAATGACGTCGTTCTTCGCATCCAGCAGCGTGTCGCCGCCCGCTTTCAGCTGGCTTCCGGCAATCACGATATCGCCGCTGTTCGGGCCTTTACCTTTTCCGTTCGCAGTGATGGAAAGGTTATTGCCCGCATTCAGGGTGCTGCTCGCCACCGCATCGCTTTCGGCATGCTGCTGCGATTTAGATTTCTGCGTCGTCAGCGAGAGGCTGACGCCCATCGCGTTCGGGTCGGCCGTCAGGTTAGCCGCCTCAGCCGCCTGACCAGCCTGGACGCCGGAGAGGACCGTTTTAGTCGCCTGGAGTGCTTTGAGACGTCCGTCGCTCTCCTCTTTGGTGTCCTGCGCCGACGTGACAGCATTGTTAATCGCGCTGCCGACGGTGCCCGAAAGCGCCAGCGTCAGCCCGCTTTTCTTCTGCTCGAAGGTTTCATCGCGGGTGCGTTTGTCGTGACCCGGATCAATGATCACGCTGCTGCCGCTGAGGCTCATATCCTTCCCGGCAATCAGGTCTGCGCCGCCAATGTGCGCCTGGTTGCCAGCGGCGATAACCACGTTACCGCCCGTAGAGCCGACTGTGCTGAAGCTCTGGCTTTGCGTGGTGCCCGCCTCGCGCAGGTCGTGGGTGGATTTGCTGCTGCCGATGGTGATGCCGATACCGCCGGTGCCCATCAGGCCGCTCTTTTTGGTCTCTTTAAAGCGCCAGGAGGAATCGGTGTTGGTCGCCACCACGATATCGACGTTGTTACCTGCGCCCAGCGCCACGGTGTTATCGCCCACCACGGAGGAGCCTTTCACCAGCAGGTTGTTGCCCGCCTGCACGGTCACGTCCTCGCCGGAAAGCAGGGTGCCTGCCTCGCGCGTCGCGCTGTCTTCCTCGATGGTGTGGGTCGTTTTCTTGCTGCTGTGGCGATAAGCATTTAAATGAGCAATTTAAAATGCAACGTTACACCAATCAATAATATTTCCTGAAGCGGCCTCGCAGATATTAACTTTGTTCATGCATCCAGTGCTGGATTTTTATTCAGCAAGGTATAATAGACGCAGCAAAGCAATCGAAAGAACGCAACAGGAAAATCGATAAAATAGAAAATTCTGATTATTAAAGAGCGCGACATAAAAGTGTAACCAGCACTTCCATGCCGCTGACCACAAACAACTTCCGAGGAGTTGAATATGGCTGACACCAATCTTAAGCCAGGAACCACTATTGCCAAAACACATTCGAAACTTTTGGCAGGTAATACAGAAAAACACGAGGCAGTACGCAAAAATAACGATCGAAGATTGCCTAAGAAAGCAGAGCCCAAGGTATTAAGGAATATGACGGTCAGCTATGTCAGCATCCGTCATTACGACCGTAAAACTAACAGAACTAAACGCTACACCCGCAGTGCCAGCCTGCGCCTGAACGGCACCTGGATGGAAGAAGCCGGGTTTACCACAGGCACAAAATTAGATGTTCGTGTGATGCCGGGTTGTCTGGTGATCACCGCTCGTCCCACGGAGACACCGCTGATGAAGGAAGTGAACAACATCAGCCGGTTGTCTGAAGAAGAGCAACAGAAGGCGATATTATTTTTGCAAGGCGTGGCGGCCAGAGTGGCGCTTGCGGGGATCTAAGGGTGATAAAAGATCCCGACTGAGAGCCGGGATCTATGTTGAATTTTAGGATCTAGCGACGAGGCCATTAATCAATAGGGGTTGCTACATATTCATCAAGGATATGAACATCTTGAACGTCGCATTCTGGATAGATCCATTTTGCCCAATTATTAACAACCCATTCAGTACTCAAAGCCCTGCCTTCAGATGATTCACTTTCAATCGGTAAAGAGATCAAAATTAATCCAGCTTTATGTCCTGAAGAGACAACCAGCCCGTGAGTATCAAATAAATCAATGACCATAAAATCGACCCATGCTTCATACGGCCAAATAGCAGGCAACCTAAACACGGAACCTCGCTTTATGGATTTATTAGCATAATTAACCAATTTCATCACTTCACCTTCAGATCATGTCCACCAGATTTATCGATTGAATTTGGTACAGGATTCATTCCCATATCCACTTCACCAAGATGTTTACCTTTCGTATCCAACATTTCGAAACGTCCATGTTGAGTATCAAGAGCGTATAAGTTCCCATCGGTCCCTCTGTAGACATCCCGGTTATTCATTCGCGTTAGCTTGCTATCTTTGACCATACCATTCGCACTAGCAACCGAAGAGGCCGTTTGTTTTACTTGCGCCACTCGCTCACCTGCTGGGAGGTTGAATAAGGTTTTTTCAAACTCAGCAACAGTCTGTCCTGTGGCTAATTTGGCAATTCTAGCATCTGGAATCTTTTTACCGGGTAGGATGATACTTGCCAGCATTCCACCCGTAGCTTCCAGAGCTGCCTGATTTCCTCCAGCTGCCTGTTTAACCGTATCTGCAACCGCTGACCAAGTTTCACTCTTCATCAAAGCAGTAACGGTATCCGCCACCGCCTGATTCTTCCCGGCCAGGTCGCTCATAGCTTTGCTGCAATAGCCGTCTCCTGCCGCACATGCAGCCAGTGCCATTGCTGCATCAGCAGCATAATCCGCAGAACCTAATGCCGTATCACCAGTATCCGCAAGGGCATTAATAATGCCGTTTGCGATGGAAGAAGTTGTACCTTCACCAAGCTTGTCTCTGACCTGATTTTTCAGGGATTCTGCAGCCTGTTTCACCGTCTCGCGCGCTTGGTCACCACTCAGCGAGTTATTCTCAGCCGCATTCTTCCCGGCCTGAGCGCCAGCTGTTGTGCCCGCGGAGTTTCCACCCGCCAGATTCCCCGCCAGCCCTGATGCCAGAGTTGCCAGGTTGCTGATCAGTTGCTTGTCACTTTCGCTCAGCTCACTGTTGCTCTTGCCAGGGAACATTTGCTCTTTAATAGCTCTGGCAGCCAGTTCACCGCTCAACGCGCCTGCTGCACCGGCTGCGGCGCTGTTCCCCTGTAACGAAGCCACCACGCCACCGAGTACTGCATGGGCTATCAGTGCTTCATTATCGCTGAGGCCGGATCGGTGCCCGATAATATTCGCCAGTTCCGGGGCCGATGCGGCGGCCAGAGCACCAGCCAGATTGCCACCGCCAGCCAGGGCGGTCAGCGCTCCTGTCACCGCCTGAAGTCCACGCTGAACCGCACCACCCGTGCCGTACAATGACGAGGCATTGTTGTAAGCACGTTCTGCGACTGCGGTATCTGTAACTGATTTTCCTTCCTTGATCAGTTGCTGACGCGCTTCTTCCAGCGAGGCCGGATCTTTCGCCGCTTTACGTCCTTCCAGATCGCCCTGCGTTCTTGCCACATCGGCAGCCTGAGAACCCACCTCGCCGATCAGCTGAATTTCCTGTAGCCGTTTCTGCTCTTTCTCCTTGTCGAAGATCGGGCTGATGCTGTCGTTGGCGTGTTCTGTGTCGCGGCTGAGGTCCGCAACATCCTGCTTCTGATTGTCCTTGTCGCGGATGGTGATGGTGCCATCAGCCACAGCTGCCTGAGTCGTGCCTTCGGCATGGCCTTTATTACCGCCGCCTGCCAGCAGGGCATTCGCCGCATTGCTCGCAAACTGCCCGGCGATGCTGCCGCCGGTATTGAAAGAGCCGCCCGTGTGTTGAGTTTTGAAATCCGCTTCATTATGGATATCGCTGAAGCCCAGCGTCCCGGTATCGAGATTGTTTTTGTCCGCCGTGGCCGTGGAAGCGATAACAGCACCATCCAGCTGGGTGTGGTTGCCGACCGTGATATCGAAGCCGCCATCCCCGGCGTAAAGCCCGGTTTGCTCAGCCACCGAGTCGAAACGACTCTTCATCTTGTCCTGATTCACGCTCATATAAGCCGAACCGGACATGGAGCCAAAGGTGAAACTCCCGCCTCCGGCAACGCTGGTCTGTTTGCTGTCGTAGTCGTTATTGTCCTGCTGGCTGCGCATCAGCAGGTCGTGGCCCACGTCGGCCACGATTTTATTGCCGTTGACCAGCGCGCCATCGAGTACGGTGTCATTCCCGCTTTTGATGGTGACGGTTTTACCGCTGTCGATCGTGGTTTCGGTCCAGTCGGTGCCGTTGCCTTTGTCCTTGTCCTTGCCTTTTGCCGCGTTGACGTTGGCAAACACGCTGATTCCGGCATCTTTACCTGCACCAATACTCACGCCGACACCGCCGCCGCTGCTGCTGTTCTTGCCGCTGGACTGCTGGGTGTTGGCAGCCCCGCTGAGAATGACGTCGTTCTTCGCATCCAGCAGCGTGTCGCCGCCCGCTTTCAGCTACATTTCATATTTAAATAATGCAAAGTTAGATGAACCGATAATATTTCCTGAAGCGGCCTCGCAAATATTAACTTTGCTCATGCATCCAGTGCTGTATTTTTATTCAGCAAAGTATATTAGACACAGCAAAGCAACCGAAAGACCACAACAGGGAAATCGATAAAATAGAAAATGCTGATTATTAAAGAGCGCGACATGAAAGTGTTCAAAGCACTTCCATACCGCTGACCACAAGCAACTAAGCAGGAGCTGAATATGGCTGAAACCGATCTTAAGCCAGGAACCAACATTGCCAGAACAAAATCGAAACTTTTGGCAGGCAATACAGAAAAACATGAGGCAGTACGCAAAAATAACGATCGCAGCCTGCCTGAGAAAGCAGAACCCAAAGTATTAAGGGATATGACGGTCAGCTACGTCATTACGATCGCAAAACTGACCGAACTAAACGCTATACCCGAAGCGCCAGTCTGCGCCTGAACGGCACCAGGATGGAAGAAGCCGGTTTTACCACAGACACCAAACTGGATGTTCGGGTAATGCCGGGTTGTCTGGTGATCACTGCTCGCCCAACCGACACACCACTAATCCAGGTACTCAACAAAGCCAAAGAATTACCAGAATCTGAGCAGCAGAAAGTTATGGCCTTTCTGCAAGGCGTGATAGCTCGGATGAATCTGGGGAAACTTTGAGTATGTGAAAATCCTCCCGCCCGGATAGGGCGGGATTGCCATCAATTCTCATATTTAAAGTCGATATTTATCTTAAGTGTTTCAATATTTACAGTAACTTCACAGCCATGCCAGAATGGCTTTTCTTGTGATTTAAAGTTCTCTACAAAAAAATTCCTCAGCTCGACCAGAAGATCCAAAAGCCGTTCACTGGCATCTGCTGTTTCAGTTACCCAATGTTGATCACCCTGTTTATCCACATAGTCATATGTAAATTCTCCACAATCACTTTCCGGCTCTAGCTTAGCGTATAGAATAATTTTAATCGCATTTTCAGGTGCGATAGAGAGTAATACTGAACCGATATCATTGTATATTTCTTGATCAGACCGCATTACTTACCTCCAGGTGAGTTATTAAATACTTTTTCAATCGGGCGACCACCATCAATTGAATACACTACTTTAAATTTATCAGGTCTGACACTGTCCCCAATATATGACGGCTGAATGTTGACCTTAACCTCTTTTCCTTCCCCTAATGCTTTTGCCCACGTATTTTCCATCTGCTTCCAGGCTCCTTTGTTCAGATTTCCATCCATCGGAACAAGGTTCAATTTCTCACCAGGCCCATTAAAAATACTGGCTATTAAATGACCCCCCTCATCTCCATCGAAGCCACACTTACCTGCTTTACATTGTTGATAGCCATTTCTGTCTTTTACATTAGGACTAAGAGTTGCTTCAACCTGGCTTGGTCTTGCCTGAGCATCAGTTTTATAAATTTTATCACCATCTACATGATAAACTTTATTCGGCTGTGGGTTATTTAGCTCTTTGCTCCAGTTCCCTTTAACACCTGAGTCCAGCATCACCTTTTCAAGTGACTCTGCACTGATTTTCTGACCTGTCTGTTTTTCAACAGCCATCAGAGCCTTCAACTCTGACAACTCGCTGGCAGACATTTTGCCAACCGCCGCTACTGTCAGGCCCGCAGGAAGAGCATCTCCAGCGGCCATTTCCGCAACCCAGATACTGACTTCATTTGCACACAGTACAGTATTCGCACCACAGGCACTGACTGCGGCCTGAGCGGCTGCAATTGCTTCCGGAGTCAGAGCAATCACTACCCCACCTGTAGCACCTCCAACAAGCGCTGCTGCAATCGCTTTGTTTACAGCCTCACCGCGTTTACATTCAGCCCCACCAGGACTAGTCGAGCAGGATGCAATATCTTTGCCATGCTCCTGAACAAACTTCGTCTGCGCATCTTCGTTACCTGCAATGAGGTTGTTTTCAGCAACATTCTTCCCAGCCGAAGCTCCGGTAGCCACACCCGCAGTATTCCCACCTGCAATACCACCCGCCATGCCTGCTGAAATGCTCGCCAGCGTGCTCAGTGTCTGCTTCTGGTCTTCAGTCAGCTTCGACAGGTCTTTTACATCTGGATATAACACCTTCGCTATTGCACCTGCGATAAGTTCACCTGATGCTCCACCCACAGCACCAGCTGCGGCGTTGTTACCCTGAAGAGCCGCCGTCACGCCGCCGAGAATGGCATGAGCAATAGCTTTCGCTGCATCGTTATCATTAATTCCGGCATTGTGCCCAATAAAGTTTGCCAACTCCGGTGCCGAAGCCCCGGCCAGAGCACCCGCTAAATTGCCGCCCGCCAGGCCCTGAAGTGCTGCCGTCGCGGCCTGGATACCACGCTGAACGGCACCACCGGTGCCCATTCCTGTCGCGTTAAAGGCTTCGTTGTAGTAGTTCTGATAAACCTGCCCGTTGATATCATCATTGCTGGCGGTTTTGCCCGGATTTGCCTTCTCCCATTGGGCTTTGGCAGCGTCCCGGTCTTCAGGCTTCACGTCGTTCATGCGCTCTTTGGCCGTTTTAATGGCGCTCAGCTCACCCTGCGTCCGCGCGATATCCGCCACCTGGCCGCCGATATCGCTGATCATCCCGATTTCCTTCAGGCGGTTCTGCTCTTTCTCCTTGTCGAAGATCGGGCTGATGCTGTCATTGGCATGCTCGGTGTCGCGGCTCAGGTTCGCCACGTCCTGCTTCTGATGGTCCTTGTCGCGGATGGTGATGGTGCCATCAGCCACAGCGGCCTGAGTCGTGCCTTCGGCATGGCCGCTGTTGCCCGCCGCCGAAATCATTCCGCCCGGCATGTTGCCCTTGAACTGGTCGCCAAAACTGCCCGCGCCGCTGATGCTGATGCCGGAGTGCTCAGTTTTGAAATCCGCTTCGTTATGGATGTCCGTGAAGCCCAGCGTCCCGGTATCGAGGCTGTTTTTATCTGCCGTCGCCGTGGAAGCGATAACAGCACCATCCAGCTGGGTGTGGTTACCAACCGTGATATCGAAGCCGCCATCTCCGGCAAACATCCCGGTTTGTTCGGCGACGGAGTCAAAGCGGCTCTTCATCTTGTCCTGCGAGGCAGAGATGTAGCCGGAGCCCGTCATGCTGCCGAAGGTGAAGCTGCCGCCTGCCGCCACGCTGCTCTGCTTGCTGTCATATTTGTTGCTGTCCTGCTGGCTGCTCATCAGCAGGTCGTGGCCCACGTCGGCGACAATTTTATTGCCGTTGACCTGCGCCCCGTTGAGCACGGTGTCGTTTCCGCTCTTAATGGTGACGGTCTTGCCGCTGTCTATCGTGGTTTCAGTCCAGTCGGTGCCGTTGCCGTTGTCCTTGCCTTTTGCCGCGTTGACGTTGGCAAACACGCTGATACCGGCACCTTTACCTGCACCAATACTTACGCCGACACCGCCGCCGCTGCTGCTGTTCTTGCCGCTGGACTGTTGAGTGTTAGCGGCCCCGCTGAGAATGACGTCGTTCTTCGCATCCAGCAGCGTGTCGCCGCCCGCTTTCAGCTGGCTTCCGGCAATCACGATATCGCCGCTGTTCGGGCCTTTACCTTTTCCGTTCGCAGTGATGGAAAGGTTATTGCCCGCATTCAGGGTGCTGCTCGCCACCGCATCGCTTTCGGCATGCTGCTGCGATTTAGATTTCTGCGTCGTCAGCGAGAGGCTGACGCCCATCGCGTTCGGGTCGGCCGTCAGGTTAGCCGCCTCAGCCGCCTGACCAGCCTGGACGCCGGAGAGGACCGTTTTAGTCGCCTGGAGTGCTTTGAGACGTCCGTCGCTCTCCTCTTTGGTGTCCTGCGCCGACGTGACAGCATTGTTAATCGCGCTGCCGACGGTGCCCGAAAGCGCCAGCGTCAGCCCGCTTTTCTTCTGCTCGAAGGTTTCATCGCGGGTGCGTTTGTCGTGACCCGGATCAATGATCACGCTGCTGCCGCTGAGGCTCATATCCTTCCCGGCAATCAGGTCTGCGCCGCCAATGTGCGCCTGGTTACCAGCGGCGA